>QHYO01000744.1 GCA_003224135.1 Acidobacteriota bacterium
CAGAATATCAGGGTTTCCTAAGAGAGATCGAGAAGAACGTGCCGGAGACCTTGCATGTGCACATCATCGTGGACAACTACGCGACGCACAAACACCCGCGAGTAAAACGCTGGCTTGCAGCACGGCCACGATTGCACGTGCACTTCACTCCGACCTATGCCTCGTGGCTCAATCAAGTGGCGATCTGGTTCAACCGGATTACGCAGCAGGCCATTCGTCGCGGGCCCTTCCGCAGCGTCAAGGAACTGGGCGAGAAAATCGATCAATACGTTCAAACTTCAAACCACCACGCGCAGCCTTTCGTGTGGACCGCCACGGATTCGATCTTCGCTAAAGTTCAACGACTATGTGAACGTATTTCCGGGACGGGACACTAGTAGTCTTCTTGCGGCTTGCGGCCGTAGGGACTTGGCGGAACTTTCGGCGTGCGTGCTACGCGGAATGTGTCGAGCTCCGCACTGGTAATCGCGAACTCCGATTCGGGTGGATGATTTGCGTGTGCCAGCAACTCAGCGTTCAATCTAAGAGAGCAGATGGAGGGCGCATCCTGGTAGCGCGCGCGATGAGATACAAACGCTTCGTTTTCAATGCTCAATGTGAATTCGCGTTCGTTCCCCGCTTCACGCACGTTGAAGGTGTACTCGCGAACCAGTGTTTTCACCTCGAAACCGCGGTATTGAACAATCACTGCATCACTCATTTAGCACCTTTGATGATTGTGACAGAAACAATCGCTCACAGGGATTTTATTCGGCGCATAGTCGCCGCGAATTCCTGAACCAAATCTTTCGCCATCAGCTGTCACCAAGCTGGCTGCTGACCGTTATCCGACTCTGGTGTCAGCCGCTGCCCGGCTTCTGCCGGAATCAGCGCGACCGTCACGCGGCTCATGCGGACGTGCCCGCTTTACTTGCAACGCACGACCCAACATCTCGAAACCGTTCAATTCGTCGAGCGCCTTTTCCGCTGCCTCGGTCGAATCGAATTCTACAAATCCGAACCCGCGTGACCGCCCGCCTTCGCGGTCGCAAATCACGCGCGCCGAAGTAATCAAGTAGCCGCGATCGGAAAACAGCTGCCGCAAGCCGTCGTTGGTCACTTCCGAGGAAAGATTACCCACATGCAGTTTGGTCATTCACCCATCCTTTGACTCGTCTCGATCCAACAAATTCAAGCTGGAAGCATTACTCAACTGAAACCGAATATTTCTCATCAGAATTCGAAAAATCTCTTAGGGGTGACGCGCAAACGCCTTTCTTCCGTTACTTATTCCCGCGAGAGTTGTGAGCATCACGGCACACGTCATGGCGACAAGCGTTGCCAGCAGAGTGCCCCCATAACCCGTAAAGCCATTCGAGCGCATCAAGATTACGCCGATGAGCGCTCCGCCTACACCCATGGCAATATCTAAGGAAGGGCCGTAACCGCCTTCGCCTTCAAGGCTTCTGCCAGCGAGCCATCCAGCAATCAGCCCGATAAAAATCCAAAGCAGCATGTACATGAGTTCTCCCTTACAAGTTCGAGTGCCAGACTTAGCAGGCTTGTACTTGGCGCATTGCTGCGGTCACAGGTAGCAAAATTCTTGGCAGGAACGGACGTGCGCCGTACGTGAGAACCTGAAGGCAACCCTAATCCACTTGAAATGGTGCACTGCTTTACCGTACTTGTCAAGCCCGCTTGACTGCTATACGATTAGCTTTACTAATTAAGTTAACTTCTCCGGAGCGCCTCATGGACGTTTGTCTTCTCATTAAAAAA
>QHYO01000745.1 GCA_003224135.1 Acidobacteriota bacterium
CAGCTTTCGAAAGCCGAGGATCAGAGCAAGATGCTTTCGCTGCAACTTGCACAGGCAAATTCGAGCTTAGCCGACTTGAAAGGTCACGTCGAAGTAACCGAGGAAAAAGTCCACATGACGCAGTCGGAACTTGCGCAGGCCAGGAGCCGCGCGGAATCGATTCGCAAGGAACAGGTGGCCGCGGCGCAGAAGCTGAATACGCAGCTGACAGAAGTACAAAAGAACAGCGAAGAAAAGATTGGCGCTGTCGCGACGGATCTGGGTGGAGCGAAAAAAGATATCGAAAGCACGCGGAACGATCTGGAAGCTACGAAAGGCAAGTTGGACCGCGCGCAGGGCGACATGGGCGTGATGAGCGGTCTAATTGCGCGTAATCACGATGACTTGGAGGACCTGAAGCGGCGCGGCGATCGCAACTACTACGAATTCACCGTACCGAAGACGAAGACGCCGCAGCGCGTCGGTCCGGTGCAGCTCTCATTGAACAGGGTGGACGCGAAGAAGTCCAAGTACACGATGACTGTCTTCGTGGATGATCGCACGATTGAAAAACGGGACAAGACCGCCGGCGAACCGGTGCAGTTTTATGTGAAAGGTGGCCGCGGGTCAGCGCCCTACGAAGTAGTGGTATTCGATGTGGGCAAGAACCAAATCACGGGATACCTCTCAACGCCGAAGGATCCAGGAACTGGCGGATCGTCGACGCCTGCCACCACACCAGCGGCTCCTGCAACGAAACCGTAGTTTTTCTAGCTCAATCGATTGGAAATAAAGAGGCCCTGTTCTGTGTTCTGGAAACTGGACGTGGAACAGGGCTTCTGCCGTTTTCATGGCTGACCTACGATGGAATTACACAGGAAATTCACGCAAGGTCAGGACGGAAGTCAGGAGCGGGATCATGAACTGGGCTGCGTTGATTCGGTTGTTGGCGGTTATGGTTTTTGCGTTCGCTCCTGTGACCGCCATCGGCCAATCGAACCTTGATCCTGGACGATTGCCGAAGTCCACCGCATTTTACCTCGCGTGGCATGGCACGCCGCCTGTTGACGCGCGAAACGCCAACTCCCTGCTGGCGCTGTGGGAGGATGCAGATTTTGCGCCCGTGCGAGCCGCGATGATTGAAGAAATCATGCAGGAGTCCGCGAGTTCGCAAAAAGCGCAAACTCCATTGACGCGAGAAGAGTTGATGCAATATGCGTCGCTCCTCGACAACGAATTTGTGTTCGGTTATATCGACAATCCGAATGCCAGTAAGAGCGGAAATGCGGCTTCTGCGCTACCCGGGAATGCGTGGAATGGCGCTTTTTTCGTTTACGACCGCACGGGAAAAGAGGCCAGCCTGGCGAAGCTGCTGCTACGCACGCGAATGAGTGAGAAGGATGCTCCCAAGATTTCGTCCACGACGATTGCGGGAATCTCCGCGATGAAGATGGAACGCAAAACCGGCACATCGTACTGGACCGAAGACGGAAAGTACGCGTTCACCGCGTACGAGCTGGCAGTGTTTGAGCAGATCGCAGCGTGGACCAGGCATGCGGGGCCGGAGCCGGCCGGACTTGCGCAGACCGCCGCATATCGCGAAGCTGGCGACCTTTTGAAAGGCGGCGTGGTTGAATTTTTCTTCCATTTTCCGAGCATCCGGGAAATCACGGGTGATACCAGCACCGGCGGATTTCAGCTGCGCCCCCTATTGCACAACCTGAAGATCGAAGCTGTTCATGCAGTGGCCGGCCGTCTTTCCCTTGAAGGCGCGCGAACGCGGATGGAGGGCGGGATTTTAGGCGAGACAGATCCGGGAACGCTTTTTGACATCTGGGATGAAGGCACTGCGACGCCGGAGTCCTGGCGTTTCGTCAACGTGAATACGGTTTCGTATCACCAGTCGCGGGTCAATCTGCTGGGAATTTACGCAGTGATTAAACATGCGTTGCAATCGACGGCGGGCACTGGCCAGAAAAGTCCCATGGACTTTATTGAGACGGCAGCCGCCACGCGGCTTGGCATGCCGTTGCCGGCAGCTCTCGGCCTCTTCAGCGGTGAGTTTGCGACTCTGCAGACAAGCGCCACGCTCGACCCGGACAAGCAGGTCTACGTTGTGGGAATTCGAAGAAAACCAGAAATGTTGAAGCTGCTGCGTGCCGGTTTTGCGGACCGCGTGTCCGGCGAACGCACAGTTGGCGACACTACTTTTTTTAAAATTTCACAAGGCGGAATCGAGAGCAGCGCGGGAACAGCATCGTGGAGGTACTACCATCTTGGTGTGACCAGCGATCTGATCGTCGCGGCGAGTCGAAACGATTCGGTCCGCGAGATATTAGCGGAACGAAATAGCAGCGCAGTCGTGCCAGCGCCGCCAACGTGGCAAGCTGCGCGGGCAAAATTCCCCGCGACCATCAATGGATTGAGTTTCCTGGATTTTCAGAAAATCGATTGGAGCGGCGCCAAGGCTCGCTGGAATTCAGAACGCAAAACAAACTCGACGACTGCCCGGGCCGATCAAACCGCGCATCCGGGCGCCTTGACGAATGCAATCAAGGACTTGGATCCGCAAGTTTTCCCGCGCCATTTGCACCTCGCCGCCGGTGCTTCCTCTAAAGACGCGCAGGGCGTGCATTTCGATGGTTGGATCGAATAAATACGCGTGTGTAATGTACGGCGGGCGGCTCACGCGGCGCTCCCTGATACTTGCATTGTCGCTCCTGGCTCTTCTAAAGTCCCTGTCCGCGCAAGAACCTGCTGCGCAGCAGGGACCTCCGCTGAAGGCGACGGTAAACCGCGTCAACGTAGGCGTGACAGCGACCGATTCACGGGGCCGGTTCGTCTCCGGACTGCGCCGCGAAGACTTCCGAATTTACGACAACGATGTTGAGCAACCCATTGCCGATTTTTTGCCCATCGAAGAGCCCGCTCGATTTTTGCTGCTGATCGAATCGGGTCCGTCCGTGTTTCTGTTTGCGAAGAACCATATTCTTGCAGCCGACGCGCTGTTGGCCAGCGTTGCGACCGACGATCAAGTGGCGGTGGCCACATACTCGCGGGCCCCTCAGATGATTCTGGACTTTACGACAGACAAAACCGCCGCGAGGTTGGCGCTGCGATCGATTGATTTTCACACCGGATTCGGCGATCTCGATCTGTTCTCAAGTATTTCTTCAGCAATCGATGGACTCGCGCCACTGGTCGGAAAGAAGACGATCGTGCTGCTATCGACCGGAGTGGACACTTCGCCTGACGTCGATTGGGACTCGCTGCTCCTAAAGCTGCAAACTTCAGACGTAAGGATTGTTGGCGTTTCTCTTTCTGGCGACATCAGAAAGCCGGCAAAGAAGAGAAAGCTCTCGGCAAAGGAAAAAATGGATCAGATGGAGCTTAAAAAAGGATTCGTGGAAGCGGATGCATCATTGCGCCACATTGCATCGGCGACCGGCGGCAGAGTTTATTTCGCGCGAAACACGAAGGAATTCAGCAAAGCATACGCGGAAATTGCAGAATTGCTGCGTCACGAATACAGCCTGGCATTTGCGCCGAGTGTTTTCGACGACAAAGTTCACACGTTGCAAGTTGAGGTGAGGCGCTCGGGAGTGCGCATCGATCACCGGCCGGCCTATCTTGCGGCAGCCAGTGCGGCTCAGTGATATTCTTTCAGAGCTTCGGCCATTTCCGCCAAGCGGGCATCCAGGAGCGCGAAAGCAGTTCCTGCCGCAAATGTTCCGTCGCCGTTGCGATTGCCCGCAGGAACTCCGGTCAACAATTCGATTCCCTGCTCGATTCTAGCGATCGGCCACACATGAAATTTTCTGGCGGCGACAGCTTCAAGGAGATCTTCTCGAAGCATCAGGTCTTCGACATTTGCCGCCGGTATCGCGACTCCTTGCGTTCCCGTAAGTCCCTTGATCCGGCAGACATCGTAAAATCCTTCTATTTTTTCGTTCACGCCGCCGATGGCCTGAATATCGCCCTGCTGGTTCATGGAACCCGTTACGGCCACATCCTGCCGCAACGGCAATCCTGCCAGCGCTGAGACCAGCGCATAGACTTCCGTCGAACTTGCGCTGTCGCCGTCCACACCGGAATAGGATTGTTCGAAACAAATGCTGGCCGCGAGCGACAGCGGTTTATTCTGCGCAAAATGACTGCGGAGAAAGCCCGCAATGATGTGAACGCCCTTGTCGTGAAAGCGGCCACTCAAATTGGATTCGCGTTCAATGTTGATCAGGCCGGCTTTGCCGAGCGCGGCGCTGGCGGTGATACGCACGGGCTTTCCGAAAGCGTAGCCGCCGATTTCGAGGACGCTGAGACCGTTCACCTGGCCGACCCGCTGCCCCGAAACATCCACCAAAAGTGTCCCTTCTTCGATCATTTCGCGAATGCGCGTCTCGATCAGATTATGACGCTCCATTTTCGAGCTGAGAGCCTTACGCACGTGCGCGGCGCGAACCACAGTCTCATTCGCCGCCTTCGCCTCGTAATTCGCTTCGCGCGCCAGATCCGCGATGTCCACGAAACGGGCGGTGACTTTGTTCCTGCGCCCGGCCCTGCGCACGCCGTATTCAAGAATCGCGGCGAACGCGCCACGGTCGAACGGCCACAAGTTCTCCTTTTCAGAAAGCGCGCGAAGCCTGCCCGCATATTCCGCGATGACCGAGTCGTTCATCGCCATTTCTTCGTCAAATTCAACGCGCACTTTGAAAATTTTCCGGAAGTCTTCTTCATAGTCATACATCAGTTCGTACATTTCGCGATCGCCGATTAAGATCACTTTCACATTGATTTGAATCGGTTCCGGCTTGAGCGCGCTGCCGCCAAACGGATAAAACATTTCGAGCGGCTGAATCTCGAGCCGGTTGTGATTCAGTGTGCGTTTCAATGCGCGCCACACGCCCGGCTCAGAAATCGTTTCGAGCGAATACATGATGAGATATCCGCCGTCAGCTCGGAGCAACGAGCCGCCGCGCAGATCCATAAAATCGCTGGTCCATCCTCCGCGTGCGTCATAGGCGCGCTGAATCGTGCCGAAAAGATTCGCATATGTCGGCGTCGTTTCAAAAATGACCGGCGATTCGCTGTCGCCATCGTGAGCCAAAATGACGTTCACGCCGTAAACGCGAAACGGATCGCGTTCCGGCCCCTGGGGCTTTGGCAGTCCTTCGAGTCCCTCGGGCTGGTCCTCTGAGTCACCTTCGCGCTCTTTGAAGGGATCGAGATTGTCCAGCAGGTGATGCCTTACTTCTTCGAGATATTCCGAAACGCTG
>QHYO01000746.1 GCA_003224135.1 Acidobacteriota bacterium
ACCATTGGGACACCCTTTTTGTGAAGGGCAAGGAAATGTGGCATGGGGCCAGCTCGAAACCCGACGCGATTCGCGCCCTGAAGCAGGTGCGCAAGGGCGACCGCGTACTGTGCTACCACTCCGCGCCGGAGCGCTCGCTTTACTCGATCGCGGAAGTGACACGCGATCCTTATCCCGACCCGCACGATTCAGAAGGCAAGAATCTGGTCGCCGACCTGCGCGCCTTCGAAAAGCTGCCTCGCCAGGTCACACTGGTGGAATTACGCGGGAATAAGGCGCTCCGAAAAGTAAAGTTTCTCAAAAATGTCCGGCTGATTGTTTCCCCCATCACCGATTTGGAATATCAGGAAATCTTGCGCATGGCGGGAATCGTCGCAACCCCCGGAATACCGCTACCCTGAGTTTTTTCGCACGTTGGCACCTCCACCAGCCGTGTGCGACGAGGTGATGTATGGCGCTGTTCGTTCACGCGGTTCTTCCCATGGCCGCTGTTCTCTTTTCGGGAACCGTTGCAGTCGCGCAAAGCACAATGCAAAAACCTCTGCTAGAAGATATTGCCACCGGTAAAACTCGCGTCATTGATCTGAGCTACGCGCTGAGCGACAAACTGGTGCCGTGGCCCAGCGATGCAAAAGCGTTTGAGGCAAAGGTCAATGCTACCGTTGAAAAGAACGGCTACTTCACGCGCAGCTTCTGGATGCTCGAGCACTACGGAACACACATGGATGCGCCGGCACATTTCCCGCCGGGAACGACGACAGTGGACAAAATTCCCGCGGAAAAGTTTTTTGGTCCGGCGGTAATTCTGGATGTGAGAAGCGAGTCTGACCGCGATCCGGATTATGAATTGACGTTGAAGCGAATCGAAGCGTGGGAGGCGAATCATGGAAAAATCCCGGCAGGAGCCATTGTCTTGCTGAGAACCGGGTGGGCTTCGCGCTGGCCGGATGTTGCGCGGTATCGCAATCAGGACGCAAACGGCAAAATGCATTTCCCAGGATTCTCGGTGGAAGCCGCGAAGGTTCTTTTGGCGCGTAAAGTCAGCGGATTGGGCTGCGACACGTTGAGCATCGATCCCGGCAATTCCTCTAATTTTCCCGTGCATCATCTGGTGCTGGGCGCCGGCGTATATCAACTCGAAAATCTGGCCGACTTGAAAGATTTGCCGGAGTCCGGCGCATTCCTGATTGCCGCGCCGATCAAACTCGAAGGCGGCTCGGGTGGCCCAGTGCGAGTTTTTGCGCTGATGGCTGAAAAATAGCAATATCGTCCGGAATAAACGATCTATTGCCGCAGAAAAATCCGAGCGTTAGAACATTTTTTGGATTCGATACGTCTGAATAGCTGGGAATGTCTCTGAGGGTGCTCCATGAATAAAGCTGGCGTTGCACTTCGCGGATTGCTAGTGGCAGTTGTGTTTGCCTCAGCAACGATCGGCGCGCACGCGCAAAGTGAGGCGCAGCAGTTTCCCGTGGCGACGAAAACGTTGAAGAATGGGATGAAAGTACTGGTGCAAACCGACCACAGCATTCCCAACGTCGCGCTTTATATTTTTTACAAGATTGGTTCGCGGAACGAGCGCCCGGGCACGACGGGACTATCACATTTCTTCGAACACATGATGTTCAACGGCGCAAAAAAATACGGTCCCGGCGCTTTGGACAAAGCGATGGAGGCAAACGGAGCCGCGAACAACGCGTACACCACGCAAAACGTCACCGTCTACCAGGACTGGTTTCCGCGTTCCGCACTGAATTTGATTTTCGACATTGAAGCCGATCGCATTCAGAATTTGAGCTTTGATCCCAAGAAAATTGCTTCAGAGCGCGAAGTGGTAGCGTCCGAGCGCCGCACCAGCGTGGACGCCAACAACGAAGGAATCCTGGACGAACAACTGTGGGCCACTGCCTACATCGCACACCCTTACCAGTGGCCGGTGGTTGGCTGGATGAGCGACATCGAGCACTGGACGATGGACGACCTCAAGCACCACTTCGAAATGGGCTATGCTCCGAACAACGCGACGATGGTTGTGGTGGGTGACGTGACGCCGGAAGAGATTTTCCAGCTCTGCGAAAAATACATTGAGCCGATTCCGCAGCATTCTGCGCCGCCCACGGTGACAACGGTGGAGCCCGAACAGTTGGGCGAACGGCGGTTAGTGGTGCACAAGCAAGCGGAACTGCCGCTACTGATGATCGGGTACCATGTGCCGAAGACCAACAACCCTGATTTTTATGCGCTGAATATTCTGCGGACAGTGCTGGTGCAAGGTGAAAGCTCGCGTATGTATCAGCGGCTGGTGGACAAGGATCAGATCGCACTCGAGGTAAGCACCACGCAGCAGTCGGGATTCGATCCGCTGCTTACGATAATCATCGCGCAGCCGAAGCAGGGAGTCGATCCGCAGAAATGCGAAGCTGCCATTTTTGACGAACTGGAAAAAATAAAGAAGGCGCCGATCACGGACCAGGAACTGGAGAAAGCAAAGAACATCCGCCTTGTAGAGTTCTACCAGCAGATGCGGACGATCAATGGGAGAGCGAATACCATCGGGACATACGAAGTTTTTTTTGGCGACTACAGCAAAGTTTTCGATGCCGCGAAAAACTATGCGGCCGTCACCCAAGAAGACGTTCAGCGCGTGGCGCAAAAATATTTTGGCGCGAACAATCGCACGGTGGCTACCTTGCTTCCTGAGAACGAGCACGAGGGAGGCGCAAAGCAATGAGCGAAGCATTAAGAGCGATGCGTTTTCCGACAATTGCGGTTTTGGCACTGGGCCTGGCATTTAGCGTTACCGCGCAGACGTTGAAGCTGCCGCCGCACGAAAGAGTTGTTTTGAAAAATGGCTTGACGCTGTTGCTGATGGAAAAGCACGGCGTCCCCATCGTGAGTCTAGCGGCGATCGTGAAAGCAGGGGCCATTGCCGATCCCGCTGGAGAAGAAGGGCTCGCTTCCGTGACCGCAGGACTGCTGCGCAAGGGCACCGCCAAGCGAAGCGCGCAGAGGTTTGCGGAAGATCTGGATTTTATCGGAGGCAGCTTTACTGCAGACGCCGAAGCGGATTTCACGTCCCTTTCCGGAGAGTTCCTGACCAAGGATGTGGATAAGGGTTTGGATCTGTTTTCCGATGCGGTGCTGCACCCTGCGTTTGCCCAAGCGGAAGTGGACAAAATGCTTGCGCAGGATATTGACGGAGTGAAAGCCGCGAAGGATGAAGCACAATCCGTCGCCCTGAATTATTACTACGGATATCTTTTCGTAAAACATCCTTACGCCAGATCGGACGGGGGCGACGAACTGTCGCTGGCGCGTATCAAGCGCGACGCGGTTCGGAAGTTCTACGAAGCGAACTATACGCCGGGAAACACGATTCTTGCGGTAGCAGGCGATTTCAACGCTGCGCAGATGCGCGCGAAAATCGAACAGGCGCTTGGCAATTGGTCTGCGAAAACGAACGCCTTACCTGCGATTCCCACGCCTTCAACCGTAAAAGGCAAAAAACTTTTGCTGGTCGACAAGGCGGATTCAACGCAAACTTTTTTTGTGATTGGAAATGTCGGAATTGCCGCAAACGATCCGGACCGCGTGGCAATTCGTGTGGTGAACACAATTTTTGGCGGCCGATTCACTTCGGAACTTAACGAAGTGCTGCGCGTGGAATCGGGGCTCACGTACGGAGCCGACTCGTTTTTCGATTCCAGGAAACAGCCGGGAGCCTTTGCGATTTACAGTTTCACGAAAAACGAATCGACAACGCAAGCGATCGATCTTGCGTTGCAGGTGCTTGCGAAGTTGCACAAGCAGGGCGTGACACCGGAACAACTTACATCCGCGAAAGCGTACATCAAGGGACAATTTCCGCCATCAATTGAGACCTCGACGCAGCTTGCGCGGCGAATCGCCAGCAACGAGTTCTATGGACTGGGCGATGATGAAATCAACCAACTTGAAGCGCGCATCGATGCGGTCACGCCGGCCACCGCGAGACAGGTCATTGAGAAACATTTTCCCGAGGAAAATCTCGTCTTCATGCTGATCGGAAAGG
>QHYO01000743.1 GCA_003224135.1 Acidobacteriota bacterium
CGCGAGGGCTTGCTCTTCGCTCATGCGGGGCATCGGGAATTCGGCTGGTCGCGCGATGGCACCCAAATCAAATTTCCTGATGTGATGCGGCTCGGCGGGGTCCACTTCCATTGTGAAACGAGCGAATTGGTCCGAATCGTGTTCCTTTAAGATTCCAGAAAACTTTGCCGCTTCCGAGTCGCCGGCTTTCTTGAAGTCGAATCCGCCAGTCATGCTGCGGAAACGCAGTTCTCCGTCAATCTCCTTGGCACGATCGGGATAATTTTTCTCGAGAAAGGCCAGAAGCTTTGAACGATCGCCGCTGTTGAAAGTGTCGAGCCACGCTTGAAACTGGCGCGCGGCTGGCGTGTTCGGCACTTCGGCTTGCGCGGCGGCGGCTTCGCCGCTGCTGGCTTGCTGATCTTGGCGATCGCCTGGAATCGAACTTGATGTGATTCCCGCGGGTCCAACGCTGCCGGGTGCTGCGCCATCGGAAGGTGCTCTGGCGTTCGGCTGCGAATGTCCGGGCACCTGACGCGAGATCTTCGACGGCGCGGAAACGCGCGGCAGCGTTCGGCTGCGGACCGGGCGAAATGCCGCAAAAGAAAGGATTGCCAGAAACAACAGTGCGACAGCGCTTCCCTGAATCATCCGTGAAACGGGCAACGGCGCTTCGGGAACTCCGCTGTGCTCCCAGGGGAGTGGGCCCGCATCACGTCCAGCTGCCGGAGCGAGCGCGATCTCGCCCGCAAGCAGATTTCGAAACGCCCCGCGAAGCACCCATTGCCGCGCCAGCGACACCAAGCCATCGCCGAATAACGGCAGGGTGCTTTGTTTTGTCGCAATCTCATCGAAGATCCATAGCATTTCGTCAGCGAATTCACGCTGGAAGGAAGGCGGGTGAAGACGCAGGAGGCAGCGGTAGAGAGAACGGGAGAAAAAATGAACCATTAGGCCCTCCTTGGTTTCAGAACTCGCAAGCGCGTTCGGGCTTCACGCAACACGCCTGTGAGTCGCTTGATGTCCGCCACGAGCACCCCGCGTCCCAATGCCTTCAGCCGGTAATAGCGCCGCCTCGGATCGCTCGTCGCAGAGCGGCTGGCGGTTTCTTCCACCAGGCCCTGGCCGACGAGCTTTTTCAGATTGTCATACAGCGTGCCTGGACCGATTTTGTATTGTCCCGCGGACTGCCGCGCGATCTCCTGCATGATGCCGTACCCGTGCAGATCCTCAGCGGCGAGCGCCAACAGAATGTGCAGCGACGCGGGAGAGAGCGGGAGAAATGGCTTGATCCGTTGTTTCATACTCGGAATCCGATATATCGGATTCCGAGTATAGTGTCAAGTGTCGATTGCGGGAGAAGGAAGTTGGTGCGAAAAGCACCGACCTGAACATCGGCCCCTCAGCAAGTCAGTGGCTCGCTGGCTGCGCGGTGGGAGGGAGGACGCCGTTGAGGCGGAGGTACATGGATTGCGCGGAGTAGTGATCAGCCCAGGAGCCGGAAAGGATAAACATGACGCCGGCGCGGGAGAAGGAACGATTGGGGAAAAGCGGAATGGAATCGGCGAGATGAGAGTCGTCAACTTTGGCTAGCGATGAAGAGCAGAAATCGAAAGACGCCTTGAGAGCTGAGAGGAGTTTGTCTTT
Organism: Acidobacteriota bacterium; assembly: GCA_003224135.1. GTDB lineage: Bacteria > Acidobacteriota > Terriglobia > Acidiferrales > UBA7541 > Acidiferrum. The sequence goes on from QHYO01000743.1 coordinate 1,627, forward strand.
GGAGTCGGTTTCGGCGAGTTTGGGCGCCTCGGGAGCGGCGACGCCGGAAATTGCAGAACAAAAGCGCGTGTTGGAGTCGGCGATATGAAGGGTGAGGTGGGCGAAGGTGATTTGGTCCGCCGTGGGCTTGAAGGAATATTTTTCGGCAGGCATGGCATCGGCGGCAGCGATCATGTTTTTGGAAGAGCGTGTGAGTCCTTGACGTAGCGCGTCGCTGACGGGAGTGCTTGAGGGAGGTGCGGTTTGGGAAAAACCCAGTGTGGGAAGAATCATGAGCAGCAGGGAAAGAGAAGAGA
>QHYO01000747.1 GCA_003224135.1 Acidobacteriota bacterium
AGATGCGCCACTCGGCTGTGAAAACCGCTGGAGTGCCTTAGAGACACCAACGCTTGCTGACATCTATTTTCGATGAAAGGCCAGGCCTTTGGTGCGCCCGGCATTCAGTTGAAACCCGCTGACATTTCCTTTGCTATCCCGCTCGAAGATAAATTCCAAACCCTCGTCGTCAACTACAAATGTGTTCTGCCCGACGGGGCGAAGCGTCAATTGCTGCGAAGTGTGTAAAAAACCATCTCCGTTCTGAACGTTTTGCAGCATTAATTTCATGCCTGCAACGCCAAGCGTATAGGTTGTGAGAAGTTCCTCACTCCTAAAATTTCCCCCGTAGGCGTCCAATTGATCCGCCGAAAGCGGGACGGTCTCCTTTTTGTCATGCGAGCTGCCGTCGGTTTCCCCGGGCGGCTTCGGCCCTTTCATTTCCGTGGCTAGAAAGACGTCCGCCACTTCGTGCGCACGCTTCTCCGGATTGGCGTTAGCCAGATTGCATAAGCACACCACCGAGAAATGCTGCTCTGGAAAACGCAATAGCTGAGCCCGGTAACCACCCCAGGAGCCGCCGTGGTCCACGTATCGCAACCCGCGATACTGGCCGACAAACAATCCTTTGGCGTAGTCGAGGGTTTTGCCGGTATTCAATTTTCCTGGTTCCTGGATCTCGTTTAGAAAGGACTGCCCGCCTACCTTACCCGAATAAAAATTCTCATCCCATTTCAGAAGATCCTCGACCGAGGTGTGCACCGCTCCATCGCCCGTTTGTTCGAAGTAGGAAACGTTCAACGCGTACCCGCCTTCTTTCGGGTCATATGCCAGCGCGCGATTGGGGACCAGTTGCGTGTGTTCGTTGCGAAAAACCGTGTGCTTCATTTCGAGTGGCTCGAAAATATTCTCCGCGGCAAACTCACGCAGCGATTTCCCGCTGACGCGCTTTACGATCACCGACAGAAGAAAAAAACCCGAATTGCTGTAAAGCCAATCGCTTCCCGGTTCGAAGTTCAGGGCCTTTTGTCTCGCGATGATCGCCAGCGCATCGTCATCCGTCGTCACGCTGTCGGTGTTCACGCCGGCAAGGTCAAACAAAGTCAGGTAATCCCGCAATCCACTGGTGTGGTTCAGCAGATGCAGAATCGTAATCGTGTGGCCGTAATCGGGAATTTCCGGGAGATATTTGCGAATGTCGTCCTGAAGGGAGAGCTTGCCCTGATTTTCCAGCAGCAAAATGCTGGCGGAGGTGAATTGTTTCGACGTCGAGCCGATGTCAAAGACAGTTTGCGGCGTAATCGGCACGCCTTCTTCGATATTCGCGAGCCCGTACCCGTTTTTGTAGATGATCTTTCCGCCTCGCGCCACTAAAAGCGCGCAGCCCGGCGACCCCGGCTTGCCGAGGTCCGCGAACACTTCATCCGCGGCCTTTGTGGTTTTCTCCTGAGCATCAGCAAATCCGCCGGACGCCAAAAGGATTACAAATCCAACGATCCCTGCGCGAAATATCTTGGCAAAGTTTCTGGTCTGATTCATGAGGTGCGGTGCTCCTGGCTTTGAACGCCCGCGAGTCTATTCACACACCCGCCCGCGCGCAACCACTTTCCGCGCAGCGCCCGCCTCTGTTAAATTTTGTCGCCATGCTTACCGT
>QHYO01000748.1 GCA_003224135.1 Acidobacteriota bacterium
GGATCATGGAAGAACAGGCGAAGCAAACGATGGACGAGTTGGTGAAGTTTTTGTGAACTGCTTCGCGCTCAACATTCCAGCGAAATTTATTTTACGTAAAAAGCCGTCTGGGCCGCCCGCTGGATCACTGGCGGCTATTTCGGATCACTGGTTGTTTGGCACGCGGATTGTGATTTTACTTTTTGCGCGCTCGATCAGGGCGTTTTCGATGGCCGGCCAGCGGCTGAATGCTCTACCTCTTTCGCTCAGATCTGTTACGGTGAATCCGGTCTGGGACACATCTTCGCCATAAATAACCATCAATTCTTTGCGCTTCTGTTCATCCAACAAATGCACCAACCGCACGTCCATCATTCCCTCCGGCATTTTGTAGCCCTTTGCGCCGATGAGCGCTTCGATATGCTCGCGGTCTGAACCCTTTTGTGTCTCCGCATCCTTCCGCCGGACCCACGTGTCTACGTAAAAATCCAACCCGCCCATCGTTGCGTGACGCGGCGAATCATATTTGTGCTTTAGCTCCGGTTTTGTCGGCACGTAACCTTCAAACTGCACCCAATAGAGCCGCTGCACATTCTTCTGTCCATCCGCTTCGACAAATGCATGCAATTCGCAGTCCGCTATGTCGTAGAGCACCCACCTGTCCGCGCCGACGTACTGTACGGACTTCGGCAATTCGATTCGTACGTCTGGATCGTGCCGAGAGGTAATTACATTGCCTTCGACCTTGCGTTCTGGACCATTTCTTTGTGCGGGAAGAGAAGTGCAAACGAGAAGCACGGCCGCGATTTGTTTGAGCAAGCTACACCTCTGGCAATTTCTTTGCACATAGACTAAATGCAATTTCGCGCAACGCATACCCCAAATCACGGATTGACCTGATTGGGGGCTCGCACGACATCATCGGCAATCACGCGGAAGTCGCGGAACTGAAACCAGTGGACCACAGTGCGATCGCGAAAACTTGCTTGCGGCGCACAAGGCTTGCGGATTGAAAATGCCACCGACTTTTTACCGGCGGTAGGTGGCGCTCGGCCGCACTCGTCCCACGATGCCGGATGCGATTGTGGATCCGAATCCGCGACCGCTGGGTAAATCTTCTGGAGGGATTGCGCAGTCAGCTGAAAAACAAAAGAGTGGCCTTCGTTTTGAAGGCCACTCATGATCACTCAAAGATTTGTCGCGAGCGTTGCCGCGCCAATTAGCTGCCGTCCGCTAGCGAGCAGCGAGAGGCTGTATGTTGTCACGCGAAATCTGCGAAAGGAATTCCCGCACGTTGTGATCGATCTGGTTTCTCACGCGGCGGAATGCGTCTAATCGCTCGTCCCGGGAGCCCTCGGCGGCGGTTGGGTCCTCCAGGCTCCAACGAAAGATCCGGAAGGCAAAGGGAAAAACAGGGCAGCGCTCTTTTGATTGATCGCCCAAACCAACAGCGTATGCAAAACGATCGTGAAAGGCTCCTTTTACGTCTTTGACCTGCTGTCCGGAGATGTCGATTCCGATTTCTTTCATTGCATCCACGGCAAGCGGACTGACAGGGGCTGGTTCAATCGCAGCGCTCACTGGAATCATGGCCTCCCCAGCAATGCTTCGCAAAAGGCCTTCCGCCATTTCACTTCTCTCTGGATGACCCGTGCACAAAAAAAGGACTTTAGGCTTGTCCCACATAGTTGCCCTTCCGGGCTTGGGCTTGGAATTTGGCTGGACGCCCTCCTCGGCCGCTTTTTTGACGAGCCGCGAGTGCTGGATCTTGACTTAGGCTAGCTCGGTGTTTGGTGCATGGCAACACCTAGGAGAAGGGGCTATGACCCCTACCAGAAGGCTACAGGGAAAAATACAGGGGCCGCGAACCGTTCCAAAGCCGAACGCATTTCAGGGATTGGTTCCACAAAGGAGACTCGACAAAAGTTTGACCGCTGACGGAGAAGCAGGACGCAAAGGCCGCGGCGTTACGGCAAAAACTCAGCTGGGAGTGGGTGCCTGGACGACTCGACGTCCCAGATGCTGACGTTGGTGATCCACCAGCGCGTGCCGTCCCAGAAGAGTTCGAGGCTATCGACGGAACGGCCTTCGACAGGTCCAGTCGAGGACGATGCATGTTCAGAGGTGCTCAGTAGGTGGGCGACGTTGCCCGCACGATGGGTTATGCGATGAACTTCGTGCTCGTAGAAAGCTTTGCCGCGCAGCGAGGCATCACTTGAGTCTACAAATTCCTGGTGAGTCATGGACTGCGCAGTGGTTTTTCCTGCTTCCTCCTGCCGGATGATGATAAACCGCACGTTGGGAATATAGAGCGTAGCGTCGCGGTCCCACTGGCGGGGCTGGTCGGCGGGCCCGGAAACGACTTCGTAATAGGCTTTGATGATGCCGTCGAGCGTTGAGACATCTTCGGCGCGCGGCGGAATCTTGGGGATAGAAACATGAGGCGCGTGTTTTTGTGGCCCGATTGATTTTCCGGTGTCTTGCGGGAAAAAC
>QHYO01000126.1 GCA_003224135.1 Acidobacteriota bacterium
ATGTATTCGCAGCCGTGCTGGCCTACTCCTTCGACCACCGCAAGGGCACCACTATTGCGGATGGCAAAGCGCTCTCCGGCGCGTCCGGCGACAAAAAGCTGTCCAGAAGTTGCTCCATACAAAACCGTATTCCCGGCAAGCACATCGCCACGACGTGAAGCGCCTGTACCCGCGGTGATGGCAATCGTGCCGCCAGACAAGCCCTTTGCAACATAGTCGTTCGCTTCGCCTTCGAGCTTGAAATCGATGCCGGAGCCGAGGAATGCCCCGAAACTCTGGCCGGCGCTGCCCTGGAACTCCTTGACGATGCCCGGTATCGAGACGCGACCCGCAGCACGGCTTCGAGCCAATTCACCGCTAAGCGCGGCACCGATGCTGCGGTCGGAATTTCGAATGCTGACCGTCCGCAAATCGGATTCGAAATCATCTTGCGGGGCATGCGCTTCGCTGAGAGATGCGTGGAGACCGGGGACCTGCTGAGGGGCGATACGAAAATCCATGTTGGACTCGAGCGCCAGAGCAGGCGTCTCCGCATAGTTCGGCGACCGTGGTCTCAGGCAATCGTAGGCGCCTTTCAGTTCGGTGAGTGAGTTGGCGCCGAGAGCCGCCAGCTTTTTACGGATTTCGTCGGCCAGAGCGCGGAAATACGCGATTACCATCTCCGGTTTGCCGCTGAAGCGCGCGCGGAGAGTCTCATCTTGTGTGGCGATTCCGACCGGACAGGTGTTGAGATGGCATTGGCGAGCCATGACGCAGCCGATGGCCAGCAGCGAGGCAGTGCCAAAACCGAATTCATCGGCACCGAGAATCGCGCCAATCAGAATGTCCCGCGAAAATTTCAGGCCTCCGTCCACGCGGAGAGAGAGACGTGAACGGAGGCCAGCGCGAACCAAAGTTTCATGAGTTTCGCGCAAACCGATTTCCCAAGGCAAACCAGTGTTCTTGATGGAAGTGAGCGGAGACGAGCCCGTGCCGCCATTATGCCCGCTGATGGTAATGACGTCGGCACCGGCTTTTGCCACTCCGGCGGCGATGATGCCGACCCCCGCTCCCGAAACAAGTTTCACTCCGATGCGAGCACGCGGATTCACTGCGCGCAGATCGTGAATCAGCTGCGCCAGATCTTCGATGCTGTAAATATCGTGATGCGGCGGCGGCGAAATCAGCGGCGTCCCCGGCACAGCGTGCCGAATGCGGGCAATGTAGGGTGTAACTTTGCGCGCGGGAAGCTGGCCACCTTCGCCTGGCTTCGAACCCTGCGCCATTTTGATTTCGAGTTCCTGCGCGTGCACAAGATAGTCGGAGGTTACGCCGAAGCGGCCGGAGGCGACTTGCTTAATCTTGTTTGCGGCTTCCGGTTCGTTTACCCACAAAGCGGGATCTTCGCCGCCTTCGCCAGTGTTGCTTTTGCCGCCGAGTCGGTTCATTGCGAGCGCGAGTGTTCGGTGTGCTTCAGGGCTTAGGGAGCCGAGCGACATCGCTTGCGTGCTGAACCTTTTCAGGATGCTCTCTGCCGACTCAACTTCCTCGATTGGAACCGGCATTGAGGCTACCGTCTCGAGCAAGTCGCGAAGAAAAACGACCCCGCCGTTGCCGTCGGCAAGTTCTTCAAAGGCCGGATATTTCCCAGCGTCGGGCGCTTTAACGTGGGCGTGAAGCCGGCGAACAACTTCCGGAGAATTTGCATGCAGCTCGGCGCCCTTGCGGAAACGGTACAACCCGGCGTCGGGCATATCTTCGCCCACTCTGGAAAACGCTTGTTTGTGCAAACGAAGATAGTCTGCGAGGAGATCATCCAACGATTTTTGGCCTGCAAAATCAGCAGCATCTTCAAAAAATTCGGTGCAGAGATCTTCCGAGAGGCCAACAATTTCGAATAAGTAGCTGTTGCGATAGCTGGCAAGGGTCGAGACGCCCATGCGAGCGAGTACTTTGCGCAGCCCGGCGTAGATCGCGTCGCGAACCTTCATCATTCCGCCCGGCTCTTCTGCTTCGGCCAGCTGTTCCATCAAATGAGGAACGACGGCACTCGCTCCGGCCGCGACGAGCAGGGCGATGTGGTGCGTGTCGAATGCCTGCGCTGTTTCGACAACCAGCGGAACATCCGAAAATCCATCGCGCACCATGGACTTCCACAGGGCGGCCGTAGCTAGCAACGCGGGAAGCGTGGCACGCTCCGGGCCGATGCCACGATCCGAAAGGAGGAAGAGTCCCGGGCGCGCGTTGCCACCCAGAGGGGTAGATGAACACTGGGCGACTGCGCCCCGCGCTCCCGGGACTCCTGTATTGGCAGGAAGGCTAAAATCAACCGTTTGGACTGGACCGAATTGTGCAGCGAGGTCCGTAAACTCGCCTTGGGTGAGAATCGGGCCCGGCAGAACGATGCCTCCCGGCGCTGCCGCAGTGGCGGGCAGGCGCACTTCCAAGGACATCACGTGCGTTTCGCGAAGTGGATCGATTGGAGGATTCGTTACTTGCGCGAAACGCTGTTTGCAGTAGTCCCAAAGCGTGCGCGGTAGCGTTGAAAGAAACGCAGGTGGCGCATCATCGCCCATGCTCCAGTCGGCTTCTTTGCCATGCACAAGCGCCGA
>QHYO01000750.1 GCA_003224135.1 Acidobacteriota bacterium
AACTACAACGCCAGCAACCATGACCGCCACCGGCCAGCATAATAGCAGCACCTTCGTCAGGCTCAGCAAAATCCCATTGGGATTCCATGCGATGAAGTCGACTACCTGCAGCATGGCCATTCCGAGCGCGCCGAGCCATCCCAAAGATTCAGCCGTTCCGCGGCTCCAGGCAGCGCCCGTCTCGAGCCATAGGGCCCACAACTGCAGAAAAAACGCCGTCGCGCCAATTGCCAGCAGGAGCCGTCCTGCCTTTTGTTTCCGCGCCATCCGGGCTTCCATGACCGCCACCATTGTCGCCTCCACTGCCGCTATTCCTTGCGGGCAGCCCCAGACTAAGAGTTCAGGCTTGCGGCAGCACGAGCGATTCGGCGGATACCATCCGCCTACCGGCGAATGGCGGCTTCGGCCCGGCACGCAGAGCAATGGAGGCTGGGCCGGGCAGCCGCTCCTCGGTAGTTTCTTGATATTGCGATGCCACTTGCAAAAAGCGCGGTTTGCCACTACGGTATGCGGCACGATCTAAGCTCGTCGGGTCAAACTTAAAACAGGAGAAATCTGGAGATGACATTCGCCGCTCCGCAACTGTTCTCCGCTCGTTTGCATCGCTTGCGCTGGGTTCTGTACGTGGTGTTTGCTCTGGTTGGTGGCTCCGTTACCTTTGTAGGAGCACACGCACAACAAAGGGCCAGCGAAGAAGCCACCTTCCGTAAATTGATCGATAGCTACTGCGCCGCATGGAGTACTGCGAATCCTGACAACCCAGCCAAATTTTATGCCAAGGAAGATGGGCTGGTTTTTTATGACATCGCTCCCTTTTCCTATCACAGCTGGAAGGAATATCACGGCGGCGTGCAGAAGAATTTCTTCGACAACATCACCACCGGGACGTTAACGGCAGGAAAAGATCTGAAAGTCACGCGACGCGGAAACATCGCATGGACAACCGTTCCCATGCACCTCTCCTACACGTCGAAGGACGGAAAGACGACCGAAGCCGAAATCCGCTACACTGGGATTTGGGAAAAACGTGGCCCAACCTGGTTGATTGTGCACGAGCATCTTTCGACCCCGATGAATTGAGTTCCGCGAAACGCTCTCCGATGCGCTGCGCGAACTATTCTTCTCGATGCTGAACGCTCTTCGATATTATTGGATTGCAGCCCGCGGCTATCGCTTGCATCCTTGGGACAGTCCCTATCTCCGCTGGCGCCTTGAAACGTTTTTGGGTAAAGAGGCGGAAAGCCCCAACCTCTCGCAATTTCTGAAAATCCTCTGGAAGTATCGCCACCAAATGCAGAATTTTGTTGACTGGGCTGCAGAGCGCCGCCGCGTTCAAGCACGTTCACGTCTTTAGCGGGCTTGATTTCAACGTCCTTCGTCGGCTGAGGGACCGTAAACTGCCGGTACTAGCGCTTCATTCAACCGCAGGTAGACAGTCAATTGACCGCGATGATGCGCCAGGTGGCTGAACACCGCGTCGCGAATCATCATGTAACGCGGACGTTCGTCGGCCACGTGTCCGGCCACAATGAATTTCCATGGCGTCATTAAGCGTTCGTCCGTTGTCGCCTGCAGCGCTCCACGGGCTTTCGCCAAGCTTTTGTCGAACGCATAGAGCAGTTCACGATTCGTCGCCGGAATTTGCGGCTTGAATTTTGCACCTTCGGCGGAAGCGATGTCCAGCTCGTCACGATTCACCATATACTCAATCCAACCAGGCATGCTTGCGACCAGTGCTGAAAGATAGCCCAGTGGCATGGATTTCTCGTGCGGCCTCCAGTCGTTCCGGCCTTCAGGAACGCGCTCCAACACGCGCCGCGTTCCACCTTCTTCCGACTTAAGTTGATCCAGAAACAGCTCAGTGATCTTCATCCCTAGTCTCCTTGGCCCGCAGAGAGGGTAGCAAATTGGACCCAGTAGCTGAAACCAGAAAGCCCCTGCCTTCCTTTAGGCCCCAGCGGTATAATGAAGTTCGTCAGGACGCGAACATCGTTTCGAGGTTTCATGACTTCTTTCCCGATTCTTGACGAGGCCGTCTCGCTCCA
>QHYO01000749.1 GCA_003224135.1 Acidobacteriota bacterium
TCAGGGCGCCGCATATCAGACCGACGCCGAAGCGGGGCGCGACGAACGCAACCAGCATCTCTCGGTGACCAACTGCTCCTCAGGCGTTGTTCTCAGATCACTGACGTAATTTTCAATGTTGTAGTCATCTCAAAGCTCGATTTTTGTCTCGGGGACAATTTTTAAAACACGGCAACATGCTTGGGGCAATTTTCAAAAGTCCATCGCGGTTAAGACAACTTGGTTAAGCACAGTAAGTCTGCACATTCACTTGCGTAATGCAAGTGAAAATGATATGGATGTGCAAAAGAAAAAGGCCCAAAGTGGAGTTTAGTGCAACTCTTTTGAACTCTCCATAAGACGGAAGTGGCCGCCGAATTCACCATGCAGCCACGGGCCTGCGCGCGAGTGAGAAGAATCTGTGTTCTTTGCGCGACTGTGGTGGTCTGCGTGCGTGGAGCTTCACGATCGCACGGAATACTTAGCGGGCTTGGTAGCAATTGTGGCCGGAGCATTTGCCGCTGGGCTATCTTGGCCGGCCCTTCGCTCCGCTCACTATAAGAACCTCTGCAGGGAAACTCATCCCACCGTCTGTGGAATACTCACGAAGAGATTCGAGCGCTTGACGGTTCACTTCAGCCGACTGCTCCTTTGAAACCAGGCCGATTTGTTCACGAAGCTTGTCAGACATCTCGAGTCGCAGTGCCAAAAAGTCTTCAACTGAGATTGGCGCTTGCATTGTGTATTGGAGCAGGCGCTCGGACGAGGCTATCGCACCAGCCTCGGTAAGGACCTTCCGTAACTTGCCGGGACTGGCATAGCGGAATGCGTCGTGAGCATCTGGAGCAGGCGGTGGCGAATCGACATACCGGTCGATGACTCGCAACAGCGAATAGTGGAAAGGATTTCTTTCGGCGAAATGCCAGACTGCCAGGGCCAGTTTCCGTCCGGGCTTAAGCACCCTCAACATCTCGCGAATCGCGTCGACAGGAGAAGGAAAGAACATCACGCCGAAGCGGCTGACCACAGCGTCGAATGTATCGGCTGGAAACGGCAGATGGTCTGCAAAGGCGACGTCAAATTGTGCATTCTTTAGCCCAAGACGGTCAGCCGCTCGACGAGCGGCTGCCACCATCTCGGGAATGGGATCGATCCCAAAGATCTTGCCTTCAGATCCGACCAAATCAGCCACGCTCAATGCCGGCTCTCCCGGACCCGTAGCAATATCCAGAACTGTGTGCCGACTGCCAATCTGCCCATCCTCGACAAGAGCTTGTGTAATCGGCGCAAACATCTGCCGGATGATTTCTCGGTGCTTCTCCCAGAACGGAGCGGAATCGCTCCATCGGTTTAAAACCTCTCGGTCGGGTTGCATGAGCAAAAGTATAGCTTTCTCGCGTCGTTTTGGTGCGGCGTTCAGTTTAACTCATGGATTTTTGAGAAATATCCGGCAAGAAGATTGCCGGTAAGAACGCATACGACTTTGAAAGAAATTCCAAGAATAATGTCGACTCGAATCACTTCGAGGCGAAGTACACGAATCGATTCACGGCGAACAATGTAATTGGGAAGCTTTTCCCTGAACTGACCGAGGAAGTGAGCCAGAATGTGGAAGCGCCGCATCTGCGGCTCACCCTCACACAATCGGATCTCATCGTGGTCCCAGGCAGCCGAATCACTTTGGCTGCTGAAATCGAGCTGCCACCGGATGTGCACGTTTATTCGCCGGGCGTAGAAGGGTATAAGCCGATTCAGCTTACACTGCAGCCCCTCTCGGGCGTCGAACTCTCAGCGCCGACATACCCGAGCACGAAAGTCCTCTACTCGGAAGCGATCCATGAGCGTGTTCCGGTCTTCGAGGGCAAGTTCCGGATCACACAGTATGTTACCGTGGTTCCTTCCAAAACTCAGGATGTAGTCCGCTCGCTCGTTTCAGCGCAAAAAACAATTTCCATTACGGGGGAGCTAAAATATCAGGCTTGTGACAAGGCGATTTGCTATCCGCCTACGTCAGTGCCGGTGAAATGGCAATTGCGGATACTCCCCCTCGACCTCAAACGATCTCCGAAGGCCATCCAGCACAAGTAGCCTTGTTAGTTCGATCGAATTGATTCTTCTGAAAGGAGAAAAATTATGGGTGATGTCGTTTATGTTTCAAAATCGCGTATCGAGCGCAGGCAGGGACCTCTTCGCATTGCACATTTGCCAGGCGAGTCCCAGCCAGTGTTCTTCAGCGTCCATGGGGCCATCGCTGAGCACTACAAAATTGCCCCAGCAACATTGAAGGAGTCGCATGCCTCAACCATTGACTATGTCATTTCAGCGACTGCTGGTTGAATGATGGGTACGTTTGGAGGCGCGCTGGAAGCGCGTCAAATCGATGCGAGCAACGGAAAGTTGATCGCGGATGTAACCGGAGAGGTAGAGACCGAGGAGGGTGTGCTTGTCATTCGCCGCATTCACGTGGCGATGCGCTTGGTGGCGCCTGAAGCGGCGAGGGAAACAGTCGAGCGCACCCACGGCATTTACGCCATGCGTTGCCCCCTATACCGGACGCTGCACAAGACGATCCAACTCACTTCCTCTTTTGAGTTAAGGACTCCCGCATAAGGGCGGTCCATAGCGTTTCCAATTTCGCATAAGTCGCAAGCGCTGTCGTGGTCACGGTCGAGGTTTCTCTCGATGATGCCGCACGGCACTACAAGGACTCCAACCAAAAGGGTGCAACGCGCCTTCTTGCCCGGATTGCTTACCGGCTATGCCGTGGCGTTGAAGCTGTCGTAGTGCGCTGTTTTTAATCTTCGGTCCACGAATACGGTGCAGGCAGCCCGTTCTGTTTGCGGAACGCTCGCATCTTGTGTTGTTGGTGAGTTCGGATTCTCAGGGCGGAGCGCGGCTTTCCGGTACACAACAAAACGAATCCAGCCTGGCGGTCTTCCGGAAGATAAACCAGCGAATCGGATTGATCCACTTCGCCTTCGCCTTCGAGCCTCGCCGCACACGTCAGACAGTAGCCTTGATGACATAGCGCCGGCAGAGCAATACCTGCGGTTGAGGCAGAGTCCCAAATATGCTTTTCCCGGCTGACCTTGATGCATCGTTCCTCGTGCGGCAGCACGAGCACAATCTCCAGTACCTCCGCTACTGAGCCCATACATTTTGACGGTAGCCCAGCCAGGCCGAAAAGCCAAGCAGGCACCGGAAGGCCATTTTACGGATTGTAAAAACCCGCATTCTTGCTATAGGGAGCATGTCCTGGTTCGCCGCGCCGGAAGTGGCCGGAGGGGACAGTCTTGCCGTCGCGTTCATGTGCCAGCAATTCGATGAACCAAGCCTCGTGTTCGATTTCTTCATTCAGGATGCGCGATGCCATGTCGTAGGTGCGCGGGTCCTTACCGAAGGTCATATCGCAGATCTGGATCCAGCTGCGAATCGCGCAACGTTCGGACTCGAGGAGCAACGTGAGAATATTCACGGCTGTAGGTGGGTCCGGCAATTTGGCGGCTCGGCAACCTGCTTGATCATGAAACGCCGGGAGATCGTTCGGCAATTCGCCACCCAACTCATAAATACGGGGCACGATCAGCTCCCAATGAGCGCGATCCTCCAACCGTGCATCCTCGCAAATCTCTTTGTAGTCCTCGTGGCCTGCGAGATGCATTCGCAAAATCGTGTAATAGTAATAGGTACTGGCGAATTCCGCTGCCGCATTCGCAATCAGCATCTTGATCAGCTTTTCCACGTCGACGCCTCGCGCACGGATTACTTCGACTCCGACCCGCTGAGTGACGTCGCCATGTTTGACTACTGGCGTATCTTTTTTCTCGGCCATGGAAACCTCCCTTTCGCTACGGACTCTAGCGCCCGGTTGCGCCAGAGGTCTAAGATATAGTTTCTATCGCACGCATAGTGCTTTCCTTTGGCGGTGATCCTTCCGACCCCCTGCCCTTCGAAGGAGCTCAGGCGCCGACCGCGGAACGGTGGCCGACCATGCAGATCCATCAGCTTCGTTACTTTTGTGCAGTCGCCAAAATGGGCAGCTTTACCCGCGCCGCACAGCATGAACATCTTGCGCAGCCTTCCCTTTCCCAGCAGGTACGAAAACTCGAGGACGAATTGGGAACCCGGCTGTTTGATCGTCTCGGGCGGACGGTACGATTGACGCGGCTGGGCGAAGCGTTCCTGCCGCGTGCCGAGGACATCTTGCGGCAGGTAGCCTCAGACAAATAGGAAATCCATGAGATGGCAGGAGTGGAGTAGGGCAAGCTGGTCATCGGAGCAATCCCCACTATAGCGCCGTATTTCCTGGCTCTGCGTTTGGCCAGCTTTGCGAAGACGTTCCCGCACGTTCAGGTTGAGGTCGTGGAAGAAGCGACGCACGAGCTTCTTAATCGCATACACGAAGGTGGCGCCGACCTCGCAATTCTTGCGTTGCCGGTCCCGAGCAACAATTGCCTTTGCCAGGAAGTGTTTCGCGAGCGCCTGTATGCTGTCGTTCCCCACGACCACAGGCTGGCATCGGTGACTCGCCTTCATCTTAAACAAATCGAGAGCGATCCGTTTCTCTTGCTCAAGGAGGGCCATTGCTTTCGCGAAAATACTCTCGCAGCGTGCCGACGTGCCCGCTTGCATCCCAACGTGGTTTTTGAGAGTGGTCAGTTCGCGACCATCCTGGCGATGGTGGCTGCCGGCACAGGAGTTTCTGTCGTGCCGGAGATGGCTATCGAGCGGCGCGAAGGATGCCGGTTCATTCCGCTTGCGGATGAGAGCGCGTACCGACGGGTGGGAATCGTGGAATTGAAACGGCATTTTCGCAGCCGCGTGCACCGCGTGTTCCTGGAGCACTTGCGCCACGGCCCGCATGGAGCGCCGCTATACAAGGGTAAGGAAGTGTAGACCAATCGAGTCACCGGACTCGAAACAGCCACCAACCTGAGAAGGAAGATCTGTTCCTGCTGGCTCACCTCAGCCCACACAACACTTTGGTGGCTTTTGCGCTAGTCCGCTCGTGTTAACCGCAGACGGCTGTCGGTTTGAGCGCCGCCGTTATTTTTTCCGCTTCAGCGCCAGTTCGTTTGTCGCTCCATCCACATCTAGCGTTATGGCAAGCGCGTTGAAATTCCATTCGCTTCAATTCGTCCTTGGTGAGCGGCACTGGGGATAGTATCCGCGCACTCAAGCTTTTCGCATCGGTAAGAGGGAGGGCAAGATTACAAAAGTCTTAACCTGTAGGGATGTCGGTCTCGATTGTGACTTCGTAGCTCGTGGGGCAACCGTGGAAGAAGTCATGGAGAAAGCAAGGGAGCACGCGACCAAAGACTATGGATTTGCGGATATTCCTCCAGAGTTAGTTGACAAAACAAAAGCTGCAATCCGCGACGAAGAGGCCGCAACCGCCTGACAGGATTCAGCTCAAAACAAAACGGACACGAGCCGACCCGAATCGGGGTCGGCTCTTTTTTTGATGGTCATGCTCCTGCTAAGTTCGGTTTACCGAAGAACTGGGAACGACATCTCCGGTTTGATTCCCGTGTACACATCTGTGTTTTCTCGGGATCCATTTCGCCATGATCACGGGACCAGCCTGAGCCCTTTACTGTCAGTCGAATGCTATTTTCTGCCGGCGAAGCGGACTCTCGCAGTGAAGGCTCTGCGCTCGCCTCCCGAAAGCTGGCCGAAATTGGGGGCGTCGACGTTGTTCGCTATGACGTTGGGATTATGCCAGTTGACAGCGTTCACCATCTCGATGCGCACGGCCCACAAATATCCGCGAAAGGCGAACTTCTTTTCTAGCGCCAAGTTTTGATTCTTGTAATCCGGGAAACGCGATGAGTTTGGCATTCCGTCGAGCTGCTGCTGGAGATTCACAATTCTATAGGGATAGCCGCTGCGGTACTCGAAGAAATAGCTGAATTGAATCTTCCATATGTGCGTCGGCGTCCAGCCCCAGGTGAGAAAACGGTTCGGAGCGTCCCAAGCCAACGGGGCGGATTGCTGTGCGTTAAAGAAAATCGAACCGAGCGCAGGGTTGAGCACTTGATTGGTGTGCGCGCGTGAGCGCGTATACGCGCCGTAGACCTGCGCGTCTTCGGAAAAAACGTGGCGCAATGTGACGGTTGCCGCGCGATAGCGGTCCTTGCGCGTATCCTGCAAAAGGAAAGTTCCGCCGGTCTGCGCCGGATGCTGGTCGACATACACAAAACCATGATAGCCGTTGCGCGCCAGCAGTTCGATGTCAAGAAGCGTGTTCCGGCGAATTTTTTGCTGCCATCCCGCGCTGCTGGTGGTGAAACGAGGTTGCCTCAATCCGTGAGCGGGAAGCATAAACTGACTAATCGCAGGACCGCCAACCGGCACGGTGCCGGTAGGGTCGAAAAAAATGTCAATCTGCTGCTGATCGAGCGCTTGCTCAATTACGGAGAGATTCAGCGGAGCATTGTAGATGCCCCACCCCAATGAGAGTTTGGCATTGTCATCGCCGAAAGGCAGCACATTGCACGATAAACGCGGTTCGAACATCGCGCTCTGCGTGAAGCGGTCCCAGTCGGTTCGCACTCCCGCCTGAAGAACGAGGCGCTTCGTCGGCGACCAGTTATCCTGTGCATAAACGCCGACCAGTGTGTTCGAAACTTGCGGGCGCGCGGGTCCAGTGAAGGTGGACTGCCGCACAAGCGTGCCGTCCGCGCGCAACGCCTGAATCTCTCCGCGCGTAGCCGCCTCGCGGAATTCAAGCGCCGCGATATTCGCTCCGATACTAACCTGATGCGTTCCGTGCCAGTGCCGCGAAGCCGCAATCACGTTGAACAGGCCTTGCAGGCGGCTGCCGTGGTCGTGAAGCCGCTGGAAAAAATTTCCACGCGTTCCATTCACCAGCAAAATATAAGGCGCGGTGCCCTGCGGAAGAAAATCCTGTCCTTCACCGTCAGCTGCGACTCCTAGTTCGATGAGCGTGTCATACAGCCAAATCTGATCTCTCAGCGAGACGAAAGCGCGCTGCTGGTGCAGGTCCAGCGTTGTCGATTCCGGATTCAGCGGATCAAGGCCCACACTCACATCCTGCGTGCGATTGTAGAGAAAACTTGCGTGCAAAATGTGTTTTGGGCTGAAGTTGTACTGCAGGCGGAAA
>QHYO01000751.1 GCA_003224135.1 Acidobacteriota bacterium
TCAATACTTCGAGAGTAGGTATAAGCGAAGCGGAGGCTGAATCCTTGCCGGAAACGCCGCTCAAGCGTTGCCTCAAGGCCGTTGTATTTTCCGAAGTCGACCGCCCGTTGATATTCGATGTAGCCAAAACCCGGAAAAGGTTTTAGGTTCGTGCTGCTGCCGTCCGCGTTGAAGAATGGTTGATTGAAATCGGCGAGGACGTTCAAGTGAGAAGAATGTGTTCCAACGTAGTCGACGCCGCCGAGTAAGTGCCATGGCAGCTCGCGTTGTATCCCGAGGCTCCATTGCTGGACGTACGGCGTAGGCGTCGCGGGATCTACGGCACGAACGCGGACCCGGCTGAGCAGGCCTGTCTGGTTGGGATCCAAGGAATTCGCGGGGAATCCATCCTGAAGAAAGAAGAGCGGTGCGGTTGCGCTCGGGGAAACGGTCTGCACGTTGTTGATCAGAAAGGGAGCGTTCAGCGCGAGTTGATCTTCGCTGCCGAATCGTTCAAACAGCAGGTAATAGATTCCGTACCCCGCCCGAACAACAGTTTTGGGATTGAGAGAGTACGCCAGTCCGATTCGAGGAGCAAAATTTCGTTTGTTGATCTGCACCAGCGCTCGTTGTTCGAGCGATCCATCGGAAGCAAACACGAGGCCGCCGGCGCTACCATTCGCCGTGGGATCGAAATTTGCCATTTGGTTTTTGCCGTCGAGAGCGGGCGTGCCGAAGTCGTACCGCAAGCCCAGGTTGAGCGTCAGTCTGCGCGTCAGTTTCCAATCGTCTTGAACGAATCCAGACAGCATCCACAACCGCTGGTCTACGAAATGAACGTTCGTGAGCTGTGAAGAACTGACATAACCCAGCAGTAAATCTCCGTAGGTCGATTTTGTAAAGCGAGGGTCGAATCGCAGCGAGCCGCGCGTCCCCGGCTCATCTTGATAGATATTCCGCATCGGCGCGCGCAGGTCTACGCCAAACTTGAGCGAGTGATTGCGCACCGTCTTTGAGAGCGTGTCCACCCATTGAAATTGCTGTGGGACCTGTTGCTTGGGAAGAAAGTCCGGAGAGCCCGCGAAAATATTGCTGATGTTGGTGAAACTAATCTGAGAAATTCCGCCGGCAACTGCCGGATTTTCGGGAACGCCGGGGACGAATTCGTCCACCTGGTTCAAACCGAAGGGGTCCTGTTCGGCATGGGAAAAGTCGCGCAGAAAGCCAAAGCGAAACTCATTGACGAGCGTCGGTCCAAACACGTGCGTCCACCCAGAAGAGAGCGTCTGGCCCTTGAGCACTTGCCGGCCCCATGCAGACGTGGAGGTACCGTCGATGATTCCGCCCAGGAAGCCGGGAATAAACCGGTTTCGATTGGAATAGCTATAACGAGCAAACAGGGAATCAGAAGGCGTCGCAATCCAGTCCAGCCTCCCGTTGTAGCTGTCGGCGTCGTCGCTGAGTAGCCCGTTCCGGAAGTAATTGTTCAGAGCCTTTCCGGGAACCGTGGGAAGAGGGAATAGCGCCATAATTTTAGCGGCGAAGGGATCGATGCGATCGGCTGGAATTTGATTGTTGGGGAATGGCAGCCCTGTCTGGGGATCAATCACCGGAGCATAAGCCGGAACGCCGGCAGCGACGGCAGCGGCTGCGCTGAAGTCACCGATCCGTTCATTGGGAAGAGGAACTGTGGAGGTCCGGCCAACGCCCTTTTTGATCCGGGTTCCCTCATAGTTGAAAAATGCGAAGAGCTTATCGTGCAAAATGGGGGCGCCGAGACTACCGCCAAACTGATTTTGGTTGTCCTTAGGCTTTGGCTGCTTGTTGCGGTTGGTGAAGAAATCGTTTGCGTCGAAAAGCTGGTTGCGCCCGTATTCGTAAGCATTGCCGTGAAATTGATTGGATCCGCCCTTTGTCGACACGACCACCGCGGCACCGGGACTCCGGCCATACTCCGCCGAATACGGATTGGTGATCACCTTGAATTCCTGAATGGTGTCCACGGATGGGCGCGACGCCTGCGTACTCAACTCCTGGACATTTTCAGAAAAGGTGTTGTTGTCAATTCCATCGAGAACGAAATCGTTTTGCAGCGAGTGCACGCCGTGAACGTTAAACGCCCCGGTGCGGCCGGCGCTTGTGGCTCCGCTTTGGTCCGTGTAGCGGTTCGACTGCACGCCAGCGACAAGTCGCAGCAAGTCGTCCCAGTTCCTCAAATAGAGAGGCGTCTCCGCAATGATGTTGTTGTCGATTACCGCTCCAAGCGAGGCATCCTCGGTCGAAAGGCCCTGCGCGGTGGACTCCACAGTGACCGTCTGCTGTGACTGCCCCACTCGCAGTTCAAAATCCTGACGCGCCTTTTGCGCCGTCTCCAGAACCATTTCTGCAGAAGCGGTATCGAATCCGGATTGCTCCACCTTCACTTCATAATTTCCGATCGGCAAGCTCAAGAAAGAATAATTCCCTGAGGAATCCGTCGCAGCGGTTTGCATAAAATTCGTGGATTTGTTTCGGACGGTCACTTTCGCGTTGGCAACAGCTGCATGACTCTGGTCGGTGATGCTGCCCGTCAGACTGGCTTCATTGCCTTGCGCAAAAACAAATGGACAAATGACCAAGAATAGGTAGAGAAGGACGAACACACGTTTCACTCCGGGCCCCCTGGATGAATTTCGACTCTTCGAGCTAGCGCTTCAGGAACACACCGCCGGTGACAGACCTGTCGCGGATGGGCTGAGTGGGCTTCTCTGTCGCGCGAAATGATTTTGATGTCTCGTTCGCCGTGAATTGTGAGGCGAGCGTCAATTCTTTATGACAGTTCGGCGAGTCGGCAGCGTTAGCGATAACTTTTGGCTGCCCTACTGGAACGATGACACGGCCAATTGCTGGTCTGCGAAGACCTCAAAAAGATTCAGCACTCACACGAGGTTGAGCGTCTGCAAAGCAAAACCGCCGCGCTGCTTGGCAGCCGTGAGGTAGCGAACAAGGAGGCCGATACCGCTCGAATCGATCATTGGAACTTCCTGAAGATCGAGCAGAAACCGGGATTCGCCTGCATTCAAAAGATCTTTGATGGTTTCGTTGGTCCGGTCGAGCGAGGGCCCAAGATTGAGCTTGCCACGCAGCTTGATAATCTTCACCTGGTCCTGCGTGCGCACATCAATTTCCACTGGCCGCTCCTTTGAACGAAGTCCCTGAGATTTAAAGGGATACTTGCGTGGGCGAATCCTGTCTG
>QHYO01000752.1 GCA_003224135.1 Acidobacteriota bacterium
TGTCCTTTGAAACGAGTACTCCGCTCGTGGTTGCCGCAAACCATTGATTGGCGCCGAATGTAAGCTCGTTTACCTGAAACGCCAGGAGCTGCGGCACGGCTTTTTTTGCCAGTGGTTTCTTGGCAACGGGCGCGGTTTTCTTTCCCTTTGCGGTTTTCGCGGATGTCTGCGCAACCGGAGTAACGGCCGCTTCGGGAACGAATAGCCCCGCTTTCACCCACTTGCCGGCGGTCTCTTCGTATTTCATCAGGCCTCCGTTAGCGAGCGAGGCCCACCAGCCATTCGGCATGGCGTAAACGTGGCGAACGTCGGACCGCTTCAGGCCTGGTCCAAGCGTGGTCCAGCTCGCGCCGCCGTCCTTGGTGACCAGGAATGCGTTCGTGTCGAAAGTGAGTACGACTAGTGCGCGGTCGGGGTGTTCGCGATCAATCGCGACATCCAGGATGTGTTGATGATGGAACCCGTTATTCGACGCCACGAAGCTTGTGCCGCCGTTTTCGCTGATCTGCACGCCTTCGCGTTCCGTACCCAAAATCACCCGCTGCGGATTTTTCGGGTTGATCAAAATTGCGTTGACGACCCAATCGCCCGGCGTAGTGCGCTTCCACTCTCCACCTTCATTGGTCGTCTTCCACAGACCGCTCGTAGTGCCGGCATAGAGCGTATCGAGATGCTGCGGATCCTGCTTAATCAGCTGCGTGCGCCGAAAAACAAACGGAATGCCGCTATAACGTTTCCAGTTTTGTCCCGCATCAACGCTGTGGTAAATGCCGGAACAAGCCGTGGCGTGCACGTTCGAAGGATTCGATGGATCGACGACGATGCTCATGACGTCTGAATCGTCGATCATGCCTTTGACCACAGGCGACCAGTTTTTCCCGCCATCGGTAGTCTTCCAGGGCAGGTGATAGGTTCCCGCGTAAATAATATTTGCGTCTCTCGGATCGAATGCCACGGAATCAAAGTTTCGCAGGTCATCGTGATTTGCTGGCGTGATTCGCTCCCACGTGGTTCCGTCGTCGGTCGAACGGTAGACACCGGTAAGGGAGCCGGCAACAAACAATTTGGGATTTGTCGGAGCTTGCGCAAGTGCGCGCACTGTTTCCTTCCCTAAGCCGGCTAGCTTCCAGCTGCGGCCTGAATCATCGCTGCGATATACGCCGCCGCCGCCCGAGTACAAACTCCATGTGCTCGCATAAAGCCGCTTCGAATCGCGCGGGTCAACAATAATGTGCGTGATAACGTCATCCTGACCGGCGCCAATTCTGCTCAAAAGATTCCAATGTTGCCCCTCATCGTTCGAAACGAAAACGTGTCCGTCCGACGTTCCTAGGTAAACCTTGCTTGCATCGTGCGGGTCAGCTTCAAGAGAGATGACGGTGCCGCCCGCTGGGCCCACCTGCCGCCACTGTTGCGCGGGGGTGGAAACCGTTGCAGCCAGGCTCAACGCTAAAATGCCCATCCACTTTAGATTCATATGAGTTTGATTCTCCCAGAGCGCAGCTGCGTCCACAAGACAGGAGTCTAGGCTAGGCCTCGCTCTAGTAGCGACTGTCCTAACGGTCAGATTTGGGGCATGTTAGTTACAGTCCTAGTACTTTAGGGAGCCAGCGAGCCTGAGGCGCCGCAACTTAATTTCCACTTCGGTGTTTATTGTGCCAGAGGGCGGTTTATCCTCCATCGGAGCGACTTCATCAAATAGGGAAGCGGGTTCCGATTGTTAGGGGATCAGGCTTATGAATATCAAACGGATTCGGACTCACACCAGGTTTTACTCGCTGCTGTTGGCAGGAGCTGTCGCTTTTGGCGCGACTGCCGTTCGAGCTCAAGACGCCCCATCGAACGACCAGAACGGAATTTACAACGAGCAGGGGAATGAAAATTACGATGCCCCAGAGAATGGTCAGGATCCACCCAGTCGCGTTGCGCGCTTGAGCTATATCGATGGCTCCGTTTCGTTTCAACCCGGCGGACAGGGGGATTGGGGCCAGGCAACTCGCAATCGTCCCGTGACGATCGGCGACAAGATCTGGGCGGACAATAATTCTCGAGCGGAACTTCAGGCCGGACAGGCTTCGATCCATCTTTCAAGCAATACCGCGTTGTCATTTTTGAATCTGGACGATCAGACCACACAGATGCGCTTAGCTGAAGGCTCCATCAACTTCCGGATTCGCGAGCTGCGCGAAGGCGACGTCTATGAAATCGACACACCGAATCTTTCGTTTAACGTGACTCAAGCGGGCGCATTCCGAATTGACGTAAATGAGAACGGCGACGGCACTCGCGTCACCGCAATTCGCGGAGAAGGCGAAGTCACCGCAAACGGTCAGACGTATACTGTTCACGCGGGCGAGCGCGGGGAATTTAATGGCACGGACAATGTTACCTATTTCATCTCGGCAGCTCCGCAACCTGACGCATTCGATCGTTGGGCGAATGACCGCGATTTAAAAGAGGACGATTCCGTTTCCGCGCGTTACGTCTCGCGCGACGTTCCGGGTTACAGCGACCTCGACGACAACGGTTCATGGAATGAGGAACCGGATTACGGCCCGGTTTGGTATCCGTCGACGGTGGATGTCGGCTGGGCACCTTACAGCTACGGTTATTGGAGCTACGTTGGGCCGTGGGGCTGGACGTGGGTTGACTATTCGCCTTGGGGTTTCGCTCCATTCCACTATGGCCGTTGGGCCTACATTGGCAGCCGTTGGGGCTGGTGCCCTGGCCCGTATTACGCGCGTCCGATTTATGGACCGGCGTTCGTCGGTTTCATCGGCGGCTCGCATTGGGGTGTCGGTTTCGGCGGAGGATTTGGCGGCGGAATTGGTTGGTTTCCGCTTGGCCCACGCGAACCATTTCATCCTTGGTACCACGCAAGCGGCCGCTACTACCGTAACGTGAATTTCAACAACACGCATATTCGCAATACGACAATCATCAACAATCGCACGAAGCCTCGCGCAACAACTTCGTGAACGGCCAGGCGATCAATCGAGGTGCATTTCATGTGACGGAAGCCTCATTGCGCGGCGCCCAAGTAAGCAATCGAGCGAATTTTTCGCCGAACCGCCAAAGCTACTTCGGGGCTGCGGGCTTGCATGGCAACATTGCTCGTCCTTCCTCCGCCATTCAAAACCGCCCAGTCATGGCACGCACTTCGCCTGCAGCGGCGGCTCATATGCCGGTTCGCACGTTTAGCGGAAATTCTCAAGGGGGTCGTGGCGCCTTCAATAATGGTAATTTTGGCGGCACGCGCGCCCCAGTGATGGGCCGCACGGCGGAAACTGGTGCTGCGGCCAACCGTAACCGGCCATCCTTCGCGCAGGGCGGACAGCCTAACGCGGCAGGATCTTCCCGCCAGCGTGAGCTATCAAGCGACAAGCCGCAATCGCATATGCGTAATGCTCCTGCCGACTCTCGATTTAACGGCGGCACGCGCGGCCAAGCCGATGCCGGTAACAGCCGCAACTGGTCCGCACAAGGAAGCACCACAGATCGCGGCCGTGCACCTTCGGGTTTCGGCTCGAACTCTCCGCGCGGTACATCGACGAACCATTCGGATCGACCCTCGTGGGCCTCTGGCTCAAGTGGCAATAATCGCTCCGGCTACTCCGTGACTCCGCGCCCAAGCAATTCGGGCAACCGGCCCGACAACACGAACGCTGGCCGTGGCAGCTCGCGTTCGTTCGATCCGCCGCAACGGGGTTCTGGATCTTCGAATAACCGGCCCCCCTCATATAACTCGAATTCGAATCGCGGATTTTCTCAGCCGCGAACTTATAGTCCGCCGCAGCGATCGTATAGTCCGCCGCAACGCTCTTACTCTTCGCCGTCTCAACCGCGAAGCCACTCGGCTCCGTCGGCCCCGTCACGTTCTTACTCCCCTCCGAGCCGCGGATATTCAGCGCCGAGTCCGAGTCATAGTTCCGGCGGTGGGGGCACGTATCACGGCGGTGGTGGTGGCGGTTCCCAGGGTGGCGGTGGCGGATCGCGGGGCGGCGGGGGTGGGGCACGCGGCGGCGGAGGCGGCAGTAACCATGGAGGCAGTGGTTCGCCTCGCGCTCGTTAATTCTCCCATTTAAAAGCTACATTTACCGGGGCCTGCTCTAAAAGAGTAGGCTCCTTTTTGTTGCTTTGGACGGTCTTTTTTGACGTGCGACCGACCGCAACTCCTTTCTATCTTTCGGGTTAGATAAACCATAGGCACCCAACCCGTCAGGTGATTTCGGCTTGGAAACTCAGGCAATCTCCGGATGGCACAAGTGCAGGAGACGGGTGGTATTGTGAAAGCAACTCGCGAGACCCAAACCCATTTTACAAAAATGCGAGATAGCTGACCTGGAAATTTATTGTGCTTCAGGAGAGATCGAATATGAGAAATAACGCCGCAAGATGGTTAACGCTTTTCACGGCCATGTTGGCACTTTCTTTTCTGGCAAATCCAAGGATCGCTGCCGCAGGGGATGATGATGATCCTCCCGCACGTGCGGCACGCTTGAGCTTCGCAGGAGGCGCGGTTTCCTTCGAACCAGCTGGCACGGATGAATGGGTCGACGCTGTCGTAAACCGTCCGATGACAACTGGAGACAAGCTCTGGACCGACCGCGATGGACGGGCCGAAGTTCGCATCGATTCCTACGGCCTTCGCCTTGGTCCGCAGACGGGACTTTCCTTCCTCAACCTTGATGACAACACAGTGCAGGTCCGTCTGACGGAAGGCTCGCTCAACATCCGTGTCCGCCGCCTTGAGGACAACGAGACACTAGAGATCGACACGCCCAATTTGGCATTCAACGTTCTGCGTTCCGGTTCTTACCGCATTGACGTAAACGAAAATGGCGACACAACGGTCGTCTCCGTCCGTGAAGGCCAGGGTGAAGTTACCGGCGGCGGCTCGGCATATCCAGTACGCGCCGGGGATTCCGTGACCTTCAGCGGTACAGATCAACTGAGCGCCGATGTCCAAGATTACCAGAGTAACGACGACTTTGACCGCTGGTCCAGCGAGCGAGATCGTCGTTGGGATCGTTCGACGGCTCCCAAATATGTTTCCGATGATGTTGTTGGCTACGAAGATCTGGATGAATATGGCGGTTGGCGCCCCGTGCCGGAGTACGGCACAGTTTGGTTTCCTCGCACCACAGTTGCCGGTTGGGCGCCTTATCGCTACGGCCACTGGGTCTGGGTTTCACCATGGGGCTGGACTTGGGTGGATGATGCGCCTTGGGGCTTCGCCCCGTTCCACTACGGCAGGTGGGTTACCGTAGGCGGTGCGTGGGGCTGGGTACCCTCTCCCCCGCGTCCGGCGGTCGTAACCGTGGCGTATGTACGCCCTGTTTATGCCCCTGCCCTTGTCGCCTGGGTTGGCGGCTCTCACTTTGGAGTTGGCGTAGCGGTCGGCGGTGCTCCTTCCGGTGTGGCGTGGTTCCCGCTCGGCCCTCGTGACGTCTATTGCCCGTCCTATCACGTGAGCCCGCGCTACGTAGAACGTGTAAACGTTTCGAACACCGTTATCGTAAACCGCACACAAGTCTCTAACGTCTACAACAACGTTTATGTGAACAAAACAACGAACGTCACAAACATCACTTACCAAAACCAACGTGCGGACAACGCAGTCACAGCTACATCTCAGGCGTCCTTCACCTCCGCTCAGCCCGTGGGCCGGAATATGGTTCGTGTGGATGCGCGAGAAGTCGCCTCAGCGCCCGTTGCGCCGATGACAAGCGTAGCTCCTCAGCAGCGCAGCTTCTCCGGCGCTACTGGACCCGCGAGAGCACGCCCCCCAGCCAACGCGGTAACGCGCCCTGTTGTGGCCAAGTCCACGCCACCACCACCCCCAGCTACCGCAGCAAGGCAGGTGCAAGCGGTACAAGCGAATGGCGGGCGTCCTCCGGCAGTGTCCCGGATTCGTGAAGCTCAGCCCGAAGCAG
>QHYO01000130.1:0-2806 GCA_003224135.1 Acidobacteriota bacterium
ATCACCAATTCATCGAAACGCTGCCCTTGAACGGGCGCAGTTTCAATACGCTGTTGCAGTTGACTCCCGGCGTGGTCGTAGCGCCTTCGTCGTCCACCTCGCCCGGGCAGTTCAGTGTCGCGGGGCAAAGGACAGATGCCAACAACTTCACGGTTGATGGTGTCTCGGCAAACTTCGGTGTCGGTTCGGGAGGATATCTCGGAAATACAGGTAGCGGCTCGACCCAGGCATTCAGCGCGTTAGGTGCGACGAGCAGCCTTGTTTCCGTGGACGCTTTGCAAGAGTTCCGCGTGGAGACTTCTTCCTTTGCCCCTGAATTTGGGCGTGCTCCAGGGGGGCAAGTAATTCTTGTGACGCGGTCCGGTACCAACGACTTTCACGGAGAGGCGTTTGACTATTTTCGGAATACCGTGATGGACGCGAACGACTGGTTCGCGAACCGCGTGGGAAACCCGCGTGCTGCTGAGCATCACAACGACTTCGGCGGGATCTTTGGCGGTCCCATCCGGAAGAATCGAACCTTCTTCTTTTTCTCCTACGAGGGAGCACGTCTCGATTTGCCGCAGACCGCGCAAATCGAAGTTCCTTCGCTCTATGCTCGTCAGAATGCGCCGTCCTCACTGGCTCCGTTCGTGAACGCATATCCGACGCCGAACAATGCCACGGCAACTCCAGGAGTGTTCACCGACTCTTTTACCGGAACGTATGCCAACCGTGCCACGCTGAATGCGACAAGCATCCGGGTAGATCATGCGCTGACCAGCCGCTTTCTGATTTTCGGGCGATACAATGACGCACCGTCGAATATCCGGCAGCGAATGAACAACCTCGCCGATGTGAACACGCTCGAAGGCAATACGCGAACGGCTACGGTCGGGCTGAATATGATGCCCAGATCGGGACTGTCGAATTCAATTCGTGCGAACTATTCGACGCAGTCTGTCAATTCGACGTACGAGATGGATTCTTTCGGTGGAACAGTTCCACTTAATCCGAGCAGCTTGTTCGGTCCGCTTCCTGCCTCGGATTCTCTCGCCTTTTTTCAGTTCTCAGACGCCGAAGCATTCTTCATCGGCCCGTACACGCGGAACAAGGGAACACAGTTCAATTTCACGGACGATCTGAGTCTGTCGGCTGGATTGCACGCACTAAAGTTCGGCGGGGATTATCGCGCATTGTTCATGGATCAAGGAATTTATCATAACGGTTTGTATTACTACGGACCGACAGTGGAGGAATTTCTCTCCACCTCAACCGTTACACTTTCGAGTGGTGCTACGAATCATTCTCAAATCCTAGCGCAAGCTTTCTCCCTCTACGCGCAAGACACCTGGAAGGTAAATCCGCGGTTGACTCTGGCCTATGGCCTTCGCTGGGAACTGAATCCCGCGCCTTCACCGCGTCACGGGACACGACTTGCATCGTGGACCAACACGAACGATCCGGCCAACCTCGCACTTGCTCCCCTCGGTACGCCGGTCTATGCGACCACTTATGGGAATGTGGCACCTCGTGTGGGGATGGCATGGAAGTTGACTCAAAGTGGATCGACGGTTCTGCGCGCGGGGTGGGGTTTGTACTACGACCTTGGAACGGGAGCCGCGGCGAGCATCGGCGCGTATTTCCCGAACTCTTCCGATTCCTTCATAACAGACCTGCCCTTTCCAGTTGCGGATCCGTCGCTCTATATACCGCCCATCACCGCCGACCCGCCGTATGGACTCGTGCAGGCCATGGCTCCGGATCTGAAACTTCCGCGCTCCTACCAGTGGAACGTGGCACTGGAAAAATCGTTCGCTGGTCAAGTTGTCACGGCGACCTACGTTGGCCAAGCGGGGCGCGACCTGCTTAGGAACGAGGCCATTGACCAGCCGAACCCAAACTTCGCGAGCGCGTTTCAAATCAATGTGAACAGCGCCCGATCGAATTACACTGGGTTACAATTGCAGTATCGACGGCCGCTTTCCCACGGCGTTCAGATCCTTGCGAACTATACGCTTTCGCATTCGCTCGACAATGCGTCGGACGATGTCATCGCTTCCACTCCTGGAGTAATCATCTCTGGCGCAAGCGACTACGCTTCGTCCAAATTCGACGTTCGTCACAGCTTCTCGAGCGCGTGGTCAGTGAATCTGCCAGCTGCCGGGAAGAATCGTTGGGTTTCAGAAGTTACGAAGGACTGGTCGCTGCAGTCGGTGATCGTGGCACGAAGCGGATTCCCATTTAACGCGGTAATCTTTGGGTATTCGCCGGGCGGCTTTGCAACTTCTCGCCCGGATCAGGTGCCAGGTCAACCGATTTGGATCCGAAATCCCGACGCTCCGGCGGGCCATACGCTTAATCCCGACGCGTTCGCCATACCGAATACCGCGAGACAAGGAACCGAAGGTCGCAACAACATTGCTGGCTTTGGACTGACACAAGTGGATTTGTCGCTGGGGCGGCTCTTCCCGATCCGGGAGAGATGCAAATTCCAGTTTCGCGTCGATGTGTTCAACCTGTTGAATCATCCGAATTTCACCAATCCCAGCGCCCTGATTCAATTCGGATCCTTTTACCTCAGTTCATCGAAGATGTTGAACAACGGTCTTGGCGGGCTGAATCCGCTGTTTCAGCAGGGTGGGCCACGGTCCATGCAACTGTCCGCGAAGATCACCTTCTAGAACCTCACGAACACGGCCAAACCGCCCGGAGATTGTCCATTGGGAACGCGATTGCCATGGGTGTGCGTACTTTGTGTACTTGTGCCTGCCGTTCTGGCCGCACAACAAGAGAGCGGGCCGGCGTTTGATCCGTCTCCTGTTGT
>QHYO01000130.1:2924-9141 GCA_003224135.1 Acidobacteriota bacterium
CGTCGTTCGCACGTCTGGTGGAGAGTCACCCATTTGCCTCGGAAGCGCCGGGATGCCTCATTGGGATTTCATCAATCAGTGGATCAGCGAGCAGCCGCAGTGGTCGAGAGACAGCCGATTCATCTGGTATCGGATGAGAACGCGAACGGACGAGGCGTGGCAGGGGTGGCAGTGGAACACGGAAGGCAGAACTCCGAGGCCGTTGACCCAGGTAGCCGGAGACGTCGCAAAATACGCGCGCGATTCCTCGGGCCAGAAAATCATTATGAAGGTTGAACTGCCAGCGAGCCGCGAGGCCATGGCAAAACTTCTCGAACGAGGAATTCTCTACGACGGGCGGATCTTTCCGTGGGAAGGCGCGCGAGCGCTGCTGGACAATCTCGCTTCTGAGGAAAGGAAGAGCGAGATCTGGGTTCATGAAATCGATACCGGAATTGAGAGAAGAGCGACAGAGGCCGAGAAGCTCTCGTTCGAACCCGACGTCCGGAAATTCCAAAAGACATTTGACAGCAACGCGAAAACAGCGGGCGAACAATGCCGCATCGAAAAGGTGGCACTGGCACCGAACGGCAAGTACGCTGCACTTTTCTGCTCCTTCGACGAACACGATCCGTCCGGACTGATGCGCTGGAAAGCTTTCCTCGTGTCGGAAGACGGGGAGCGCCGTCTAGAACTCGCTCCCGAGTCCAACCGTATCGCCGATTATTGGTGGAGCAGCGATGGGGACTCGTTCTATTTTGTTGCGTCGCAAGGAGACGGCCGACCCCGGAGCATTAGAGTCATTGAAACCAGGTCTGGAAAAGTGCGCGAGGCCTTTCACCCCGGGGAGATGCTTCAGGATTTTTCGACGGACGCGGCGGCCCGATGGATTGCTTGCACTCGAGAAACAAATATTTCTCCGCCCCAACTCGCCGTTATCGATCAAAAAAAGGGGAAATTGAAGACACTCATCGATCCGAATCCTGAGTTCCGACATTTGAAACTGAGTCCTGCGGAGCGAATTTCCGGTGTGAACCGCTACGGCGAGGAGTGGTTCGGTCATCTGGTCAAACCGGCAGGCTATAAACAAGGTAAGCGCTACCCTTTGATTGTCACACTCTACCGAAGCGGTGATTACTTCCTCCTGGGTGCGTCCGGAAACGAAAATCCCATTCAGGTGTATGCGGCGCACGGGTTCGCCGTACTCAGCTTCGACGTCGGACGCAATCGCCTTCGCAAGGAGGCAGACTTCGAGGGCCGCTTGCTCGATTGGGCTTCTCCGGCTACGAGCCTTGAAATGGCAGTGCAATCACTCATGGATCGAGGAATCGTCGATGCGACGAAGGTCGGATTGGCAGGACTCAGCCATGGGGCTGAAATTCTCGAATACGCGATCAGCCACACGCACGTGTTTCAAGCCGCGGTCGAAAGCGGGCCTGGTGCGCGCGATCCTTACTTTTTCTATATGGCGGGCAGGGGCTGGCATGAACTCTTTGCCAAGTGGGGACTGGGCGGGTGGCCGGAAGGAGAATCGAAAGAGAATTGGGAGAAGCTCGCTGCTTCGCTGAACGCGGATCTAATCGAAACGCCCTTGCTCGTGAACTCGGCGGATTCGGAATTCCTCGCTACGCTTGCTTTATGCTCTGCACTCGAAGAGCTTCACAAACCAGTCGAGCTCTATATCTATCTGAACGAACTTCACATCAAGAATCAGCCGCGACATCGTTACGAAATTTATGAGCGCAATCTGGACTGGTTCCGTTTTTGGCTGCAGGCTGAGCAGGACCCGAATCCCGACAAGCGAGAACAATATTCCCGCTGGCAACGATTTCTAGGGGACACGAAACGCAACTCCCTGCCTTAGGTCAACTCACGTTCGGGCCATTCTCGGAGCACCGGATGGTTCAGGCCTTTTGCATGTCGTGCTCGTAAAACCCGACAGCACGACAGTAGTTCTCGACCAGGCTCCCGTGGACTTGCGCTACATTTATTCAGCCAACGGAATGT
Source organism: Acidobacteriota bacterium (assembly GCA_003224135.1). GTDB lineage: Bacteria > Acidobacteriota > Terriglobia > Acidiferrales > UBA7541 > Acidiferrum. The sequence continues at coordinate 4,911 of QHYO01000130.1, forward strand.
GGGCTCCTTCCTCAGAGGAATCACGCGAACGCCGCGTGAGGAGCGTCGGAGTGCGGTGGCCCGCACCCCGACGCGATTGTCCGCTACTCATCGGATGAGTAGGCAGGCGCGGTTGCGATGGTGCTGTGCGGGCCGTCTGGGACGTTGACCTGCTTCATAAGCGGGTTCGCCGAGATGCTCGTAACTGCATCAGACAACTGAACAACTTGGGGCTTTGTGTATTCCATGATGCTCCTCCTTTCTTCAGGAATTTTCCTCACCGAAGGCTGGCGCCCGGATTCCACCTCAAGAGGTGTGCAAGCCATGCTTCCAACAGCACGGTTCGGAGGGCGGGAACAATGGGAATATCCTCACCGTCCGAGGCTTTCCTCAGGGACTGCTGGAACGCGGCTGCATCGACAATACCCGCGCGAGCGCAAATCATGTTTTCCGTGAGCGTCTGAAGGTATGTCCATTCTTGCTGGATCGTGACCACAGGGGCGCGTGCGATGAAAGCTTTGCGTTTTCGCTTCAGGATCTCGTCGGGAACGATGCCCACAAGCGCACGCCGCATCAAAGAGCGCCTTTGACCTGGGCGCAGAAGTTGTTCGCGCGGAATCGCGTAGAGAAATTCAAGTAGGTCGCGGTCGAGGTATACGTAGCGCCGCTCGACCTTTTCTCCGGGCGATAGTCCGCGGCTCGCAAGTTGCCTGCGCAGCGAATCGAGGGCTGCCAGATTGGCTTGGAAAGAAGGTTGTGGGCCGAAGACCGTGAATAGACGATCGTAACCGCGGAGAACGTCTGCATTCCGTCTTGCGAAGTCGGAGCGAAGCCATGGAATCGTGCCGATGAAAACCCTATGCGGGGGGAAGAATTGATGGATCGTATCGGCGAATAGGTGAAAGGCGGGTATCTTGCATGCCAGCGCCCAGGCCGTCAGTTGCCGCAGGAAGAGCCGGACGTTCCCTGCGCGAAGAAGATCGGCCAACTCGGGCGTCGCGGCAGGAACCCCGCCGAGAACTTCGTCACCGCCAACACCCTGCAAGAGGACTCGGTACTCTCCAGATCGCAAACTCTGTTGGTATCCGCTGTTGTCGTTCAAGCGAACGCCCGAGCCGGGAGTCGCGGCGAAGCTGCGATGGTCAAACGATGAGCGCCATTGGCTTCGAAAATCCAGGGCAACATGACGCCCCGCGCGACCACGCTGTTGCTCGACTTTTGCAAAGAAGGGCAATTCGTTCCAATTTGTTTCGGAGTCGTCGAAGTAGGAGACCGTATCGAGTCTGGGCGTTTCGACGAACCCGTCCGCCATGACGGCGTCGGCCACGCATACGATCGAAGAGGAGTCCATTCCGCCGCTGAGTTCGGCAAGAACGGGAGTCGAGGATCGGAGCCTGCGGCGAACTGATTCGCCCAACACGTTTCGAAAATGTTCCCCATACTCTCGGTCGTCGCGATAGCCGATTCGTTTGCCGGGATCGAAATCCCAATACCGCCGCGCGGTGACCTTCGCTCTGCGGAAGAAAACGAAGGAAGATGGAGGAACGGCGTGAATGCCGGCGAACGGAGTCAGATGTGCCGCGGGAAACTGCGAGAGCCATCCAGCGAGGTACTCCTCTTGAAGCTGAAACGGCTTGTTCGGGAGCAGCAGCGGATCAATGAGCGTGCTCCACACGAAGGAATTCCTGTCGACCGTGTAGTAGAGCTGCCTCGCGCCCAAGAAGTCCTTTGCCAGGACAACGGATTGTTCCTTAGGATTCCATAGCGAAAGTGCCCAATCGCCGACCAGCTTTCGAAGTCCGTCGGTTCCCCAAGATTCGAGCGCCGCCGCTGCTATCGCCGCATCCGTGAGATCTCCACGAAGTTCTTTGCGGAGCGAACCAATCAATTCTTGCCGATTGTCGAGGCGGCCGTCCCACAGCAGCATTTGTCCTGAGGGCGTCACAAAGGGCTGACTTTCGTCTTCCGATTCCCGTGTCACGTGAAACGGAAGATGAATGAGGTGGACGTCGCTTCCGGAATATTCGGATTTGCCGTCCGACGAATACGAAGAAAGTGTCGCGCGAATCCCCGCAAGATATTCGGCAGCGATGCCTGCGTGATCGAAATTCCATATTCCAAATAGCACGCTCATGAGCGACTTCCTTCCCTTGACACTGCTCAGCAACGGGAAAGCACCGAATAGATCTCTGCCATGTATGGCTTGTCATTGACCACTCTGCCGGCGACCTCTACCCAAGCATGCGCAACGAACGGCAGCTGTTGAACGCCGATGACCATTTCGGCCGCGAAGCCAAATTTCTTGAGGAGACGCGCCGCCGCTGCGGAACGCTGCAGACAGCGGACGTTCTTAAAATAGAAGGCCGCGGCAAGCTCAACGGCATGACAGATCTGTGCTTCCGTCGTGGTTTGGCACTGGATGGATCGAACGCCAGTGTTGCGAACCTTCTCGTGAATCGCGGAGAAATTTTTTCGAAACATCGGATATTCGAGACTGAGAAGCTCGTAATAAGCCTGGCACACCATTCTCATGTGATCCCTCCTTCTCTAGACGGCGCAGTTCGCGTGATCAGGCCGCTCGGCTGGTACTGAGTTCTTCGGATTCGCGGTGCATGCGCCTCATGAGGCTGCGTATGAAGCCAGCGAGCTCGGGACGGGAGCTTAGACTTAAGCGCCAAGGCAGACTGGATGCTGCATACGCGAAAAGCGCCGTGAGAGGCGCGAGACGCAACGCTGTCTCGACGATCTTGGCAGGCAGGATAGACCGCCAACGATCGAGGTAGGAGATAAGCAAAGCCGTGTTAGCGTCTTCTTGGCCTTGAAACGTTCGAACGAAGTGTTGCCGAAGATATTCCATGCTGAAAAAAGGATTTCCCACGGCGGCCTCCGCCCAATCGAGGAATGTGCATTTGCCAGGAGCGATAAAGATGTTGCCGGGATTCAGATCCAAGTGATTGACGGTGTCGGGGATTTCCGCTGCTTCCAACTCCAAAAGGGCCTCGATAACCCTTTGCTGTGTGGCCTTGACCTCTTCGCCGGTTAGCCTTTTTGGCGTCGGTTTGGTTTGCTGTTCCATGAGGTTTTCGACCCTGGCGAAGAAAGGGACGGCGAGTGCGAGAAGCGATTCGATTCGTATGTCGCGCGCACCGGCAGCAAGAATCTCAGGTGCGTTCTCGATCGATGCGATCTGCAACCCGGCCAGAGAATCCGCCGCTCGACACCAGTGGTCGCGGTTCAAAGAGGAATAAAGGTCTTGACCTTCTGCTTCAAGGGCCAGCCATGCGTTCCATTTGGAGTGTCTCGCGAGGAGAACCGGAATATGCCGCGGAAGCCGGTCCGCCAGATGTGCCGTGATGGGAAATTCCCGAAGATTTGGCTCGCCAACTGCCTTGAACCAGACTGCGCCGTGATTTGTCTGGAACTGCACGAGAGCAAACGACGCGCTCGCCTGCAATTGCCGAAAGTTGCCATCCCAATGTCGTCCGAGCGGTCCCAATTGCGCCTCGACCCAAGCCGAGATTTTTCTGAATGCTCCAAACTCCGAGAAAGGACCTTCGCAGTCCTTGGAGGCGCAAGCCCGCGCGACTCCCATTTCCTGCTGAACCGCGAAGTAGTCCTGTATATCCGCGAAGCAAGCTTCTTTTAAGTTGGACAGCAGCACGAAGTCCGGAGCGACGCGCCTCAGCTCCTCCGGCTTACAGACCTCCATGACGTAATACTTGCAATTCACAACTGCGAGTTCCGGGCGCGACACATCGAAAGGAAAGAGACATACGGTGTCCAAATTCCAAAGCCGTTTGGCTTCCGCGTTGAGATTTGGGACGATTCTTTGCCACCGTGGGATGCGGAGCTCAGGCAAGCGGAGGCCGGCCGGACTCCGCACCAGAAGCAGTTCCGCGCCATTTCGTCCGAACAGTAGAATTCGCCAAGCGTCGCTCTCCTCTTCTTGAGATTTGCCCATCGTCCACCTCCCAGTCACTTTTTTGACCTATGAGGCTCGAGAACCCCATAAGCCTCCAAGGAACTGAAAAACTCCGCAATGTCAGCCTCCACACGGTCGAGCGCGATCCTAAACTCTGCACTGAGCTGCACGGCGATCTGAGCCGGCGATTGTCCACCGTCCAGCAGGTCCAGGATTCTCGCGCCCAGCGGGTTCACCCTGAACATGGTTCCTCGGCGGAGATCCATGACGATGGCTCCGTCGGCGCTCGATACTCTTCGGATACTGTCGGCAAGCTGCGTCATGAACGTT
>QHYO01000754.1 GCA_003224135.1 Acidobacteriota bacterium
TCGCGCGAAAAACATTTTTTTGAGCTGCTTCTTGGTGCTTCGGGCGTGGGCCCATCGTTGGCGCTGAAAATTCTCTCTGGAATGAGCGTCGAGGAGCTTGTCCCGGCAATTCGTACCGGCGACGTCGCCCGTCTCACAAAAATTCCCGGCGTGGGCCGCAAAACAGCCGAACGCATGGTCGTTGAGCTCAAGGACAAACTCGAAGCAGTGACCGTCGCCGAAGAAAGACTGCCCGCATCCAAGGCCGGCGTGGAAGCGGACGTGGTCTCCGCGCTGACGAATCTCGGTTACGATGGACTCACCGCGGAGAATGCTGTCGCGGAAGGGAAGCGCTCAGTCGGCACTGCAAGCTTTGAAAAATTGCTCAAGGCCGCGCTCCAGGAGTTGAGCGCGCCGAAAAGCCGAGCTGCGAACAACGCCTGACGCTAACATGAATATTGGCAGTGCCAATCCGGAGCTCTCTGCCGACGTGCTGGTTGCGCTGCAGGAAAAATTTGCCGGCGACGAACGCAATGAAGTCGCGAATATCCTTCGCGAGTTTCATTGGAAGCTGCGACCCAGCGTGGACGAGCGCATCCATCTGAACATTTTGCACGCCGCGAACGATCTTGAATGTGTAAGGAAACTGGTCGAACTCGCAAAAAGGGATTGGCGCGATGTGATCGTGGCCACAGAATACGAATTGAGAAACGGTAAGCTGGTGCAAACCGAATGGTCCAAGGAAATGGCACGGAAAAGAGAAGCGCAGTACATCGCCGGAGAGCCATCGGGATGCTGATGCTGAGCCCATGGCCGACGGAACGGCAAAAAGCATGACTGTTTACAAAGATAAAGACGGTGGCGCTCGTTTGGACCGGCCTGAACGGATTGTCTCAGCCGCGTCCTATGACGACGACGTCCGTCTGGACGCGAGCGTTCGTCCAAAAACTTTGAACGAATACATCGGTCAGAAGCGCGTGAAGGAAAATATTTCCATTGCTCTCGAAGCCGCTCGCAATCGCGGCGAAGCTCTCGATCACGTTTTGCTCTACGGCCCGCCAGGGCTTGGCAAAACCACTCTCGCGCAAATCATCGCCAATGAATTGAACGTCCCGATCAAAACCAGCGCGGGTCCGCTCCTCGAACGCAAGGGCGACCTGACCGCGATCCTCACGTCACTCGAATCGCGAGAAGTTTTTTTCCTCGATGAAATTCACCGCTTGCAAGCAGCCGTCGAGGAAGTGCTCTATCCCGCCATGGAAGATTTCCGCGTCGATTTGGTCATCGGTCAGGGCCCTGGCGCTCGCATTCATCCATTTCATCTGAATCACTTCACATTAATTGGCGCCACTACGCGCGCGGGACTGATCACTGCGCCCCTGCGTTCGCGTTTCGGAATCGTCCATCGTCTTGATTTCTACGAGCCGGCAGATCTGCTCATCATCCTGCATCGCTCCGCAAAAATTCTGAACATACAAATGGAAGAGGGCGGTGCCGAAGAGATTGCCCGCCGCTGTCGCGGCACGCCTCGCATCGCGAACCGCCTGCTGCGTCGCGCGCGTGATTTTGCCGAAGTCCGCGCCGGCGGAAATATCACGCGTGGCGTTGCGCAGGAAGCTCTCGCCATGCTCGGCGTAGACGAGAGCGGTCTGGACGAAGTCGACCGCAACTTGATGCTGGCGCTTCTCGATAAATACGCCGGCGGACCAGTCGGGGTTGGCACGCTTGCCGCCGCCCTTTCTGAAGAAGAAGACGCCATCGAGGAAATGTACGAACCCTACTTGATGCAGATCGGCATGATCGATCGCACCCCTCGCGGCCGCGTAGCGACTCCGCGCGCATATCAATACTTTGGCCGCGAATTGCCGCGTCGCCAGCCGCGCTTGTTTTAGGAATTTCCGTCGGCCCGTGTTTCGCGGGCGCCGCAAATGACAATCACCTATCTTTCTCTCGGTTCGAATCTCGGCGAGCGCGCCGCAAACCTCCGCGCAGCGATCTCCGCGTTGCCGGCGGCGAATCTTAACGTTCGCAAAGTGTCTCCATTCTACGAAACCGAGCCCGTGGACTATCTCGACCAGCCCTGGTTCCTCAACTGTGCCGTTGAAGGAGAAACAGAATCACTACCCATCGAACTCCTCCACTCCCTCCGCGAAATCGAAACTCGTCTCGGTAGCAAAAAGGCATTCAGAAAGGGCCCACGCATCCTCGACATCGATATTCTTCTTTTCGGAGATCAATCGGTGAACACTCCAGAACTGCAAATTCCCCATCCGCGCATGTTGGCGCGCAAATTCGTGCTTGCTCCACTCGCCGAAATTGCTCCCCAGGCCCAGCATCCAAGCTGGCCTGGGAATGTCCGCGAACTTCTCACACGATGCAATGATCCCAGTACAGTTCGTCTTGTCTCTGAAGTAGCGTAGCCAATCTTGGCCGTGTGCGGTTCAAACTGCGCCGCGACGAAAACCGAAAGGCACGATTGCCTGTGCCACCAGAAGACGGCAACTCTCTAACTGGTCCGGTGAATCAGCAGCCGGTGTAGCGTCACCAGCTTCGGTTCCATCGCGTCCAGCTCGATCTGCGACAATCGTCCTTCGTTTATCTCGCGCCAGCGATAAACGCCCGGTTCTGTCTCTTCATGAATTCGCCCGTTCAGCCGTCGCAGAAATTCTCCAGCGTTTTCGCGGGAAGCCACCTCGCGGTAGCCAGGTCGCGTCAGCGCCTCCACTACATAGCTGCGTAGCAGCTTCTTCCAATACTGCTGGAACAAATCGTTCGAAGCGAAAATGTCGCTCCACGCAACCTCACCCCCGTACGCCACCACCACCCCAACCACCTGTTCCCCCTTCAATCCCGAGGTTTCCCTTGCGAACCGCCTCTGCACTTCCTCCACATACATTTCCGCGGAGCCTCGCACTTCGCGCGACTCATAAATTTTCTGATAAGACTCCGTCGGCGC
>QHYO01000131.1 GCA_003224135.1 Acidobacteriota bacterium
TTCCTTCCTCGCCGCGCGACTCCCGGAGAATTCTTTCCCCGCGGAGTCCGTGATCAAGATGAATGTGCCGGTATTGCTCTTCAGCGTAGCGCTGGCGTTCGTCACAGCGATTCTGTTTGGACTCTGGCCGGCGCTGCAACTCTCGCGGCCGGAGATCGCCCGACTGATGCAGAGCGGCACGCGTCGGGTGATGGGAAGCGTGCGCGCAAGGCGCAGCCACGGCGTCATGGTCGCGGCGCAGGTAACTCTGACCCTGCTGATGCTGACGGCAGCAGGCGCGGCGGGCAAAGGTTTTCTTCACCTTGTAAACACTGATCTCGGCTACGACCCGCATAACAGCATGTCCGTGCCAATTCCGGTGCACGAAAACACACATGTTTCGTGGAAAGACCGTGCCGAATATTTCGAACAAATCCGCTCCAGAATCGCCGCCATGCCGGACGTGGTAGCGGCGGGCATCTCAACCAACGCGACCCCGCCGTCGAATGGCTGGCGTCAACGGATCGAAATCATGGACGGCAACACAGCGGAAAAACCAGAAGTGCGGGTAAACTTCATCAGCCCAGAATATTTCCCTCTGCTGCATATTCCGCTTGCACAAGGCCGCATCTGGGATCATGCCGAAAATATGCGCGGTGGGATGCTCGCGGTAATCAATCAGAACATGGCGCGGCAGTATTGGCCCAACGGCGATGCCATCGGCCACCAAATCAGGATACCGGCACTAAAAGACCAGCCGCCGTATACGCGTGCTGTTGCCGGATGCGACGGCTGGTTGCAAATTATCGGCATCGTTGCCGACGCGCGAGACGATGGGCTGCGGAATCCTATCAAGCCTCAAGTCTATGTCCCCTATACGACACAGATGTGGATGTTCACGCAAATCCTTGTGCGGACGCGCAGCGCGCCGCTGGCCCTATTGCACGAGATCCGAACGCAGCTGGTGAAGATCGATCCAGAACAACAGACAATGCGGGTGCGTGATCTCGAAACATGGATAACCAACCAGCAAGAATATGCCCAGCAACGGCTTGTGGCCACGCTGTTTGGAATTTTCTCGATTTTGGCGCTGGCTCTTGCCTCGGTTGGCTTGTACAGCGTTGTCTCGTACGGAGTCGCGACGCGAACGAACGAATTCGGTATTCGAATGGCCCTTGGAGCGAGAGCCTCGGACGTCTTTCGCATTGTGCTGTCGTCAACGGCAGTGAATGTTGGAAGCGGGCTGGCCGCCGGCATCCTATTAAGCGTGGCCTTTGACAAAGTCGCCACAAAATGGGTGACCGAAAGTTCCCGCGACCCGGTGGTTCTTGCAGCGGTAACCCTGCTGCTTGTCGTCGCCGCCACGCTAGCGTGCTTAGTGCCAGCCCGTCGCGCCGCTGCCACTGATCCTATGGACGCACTTCGATGTGAGTAACCGCCTGCACGAGGTTCGTCGACAGCGGTCCACCAGTTTCAATCGACGATCGTCATGATGCGACTTGGAGCACAGCCGCGCCCGGGATCGCGTCATTCTTCAACGCATTGAGCGCTTGATTTGCTTCGGACAACGCAAATCGCTGGACGCGTGTTTCGATCGGAATCTCCGCGGCAACTTTCAAAAAGTCTTCCCCGTCCTTCCGCGTGTTGTTTGCCACGCTGCGCACGATTCGCTCCTGATAGAGCAGATCGTAGTCAAAAGACGGAATTGGACTCATATGTATTCCGCCCAAGACCAGCGTGCCACCCTTTCGCAGAAACTTAAGGGCTGACGGCACGATTTCGCCTGCCGGAGCAAACACGATCGCAGCATCCAATTTTACCGGAGGCTCGGCGAAGGTTTCGCCGGCCCATTTTGCGCCGAGCTCCAAGGCTAGCTGCTGGTGACGGACGTCGCGCGTCGCCGCGTATACCTCAATTCCCCAGTGACGGGCGACCTGTATCGCCACGTGAGCCGCTGCGCCGAAGCCGTAAAACCCCAGCTTTCCTCCGAGTTGAATTCCCGACAGCCGCAGACACCGAAATCCTATAATTCCTGCACACAACAACGGCGCGGCCTGTTCGTCTACAAATCTTTCCGGGATTGCGTAGATGAACTGCTCCGGCGCGACGATGTACTCTGCGTATCCACCGTCCACTGTGTAGCCGGTGAACTCAGGCTGGTCACAGAGATTCTCGGATCCCGAGCGGCAGTACGAGCACGTTCCGTCCGTGCTGTGTAGCCATGCGATTCCTACGCGAGACCCCACCGAAAAACGCGCTGCCTGTTTCCCCACGCGGTCCACTATTCCCACAACTTGGTGGCCAGGAATGACGGGGGATTTTCTAGGCGACAGCTCACCCTCGACGACATGCAGATCGGTCCGGCAAACACCACAATAAAGCACGCGCACGAGGACCTCATCCTGGCCCGGCTCGCGCAGCGACACTTCGATATATTCGAGGGGCCGTGTTTCAACTGGCGCGGGACGCGAGAGCACACACGCTTTCATGACAAGCCTCACCTTCTAGATCGGCGCCGAGCAGGGCGCCGCGACGACACGTCTCCTCACCGACGATTCTCTACCAAATCGCCGTTTGGATGAATCCTTTTCCACGCACCTAAAGGCTGGATTCCACACTCCGCTGCAAATCTAGGACGAGAAACTAAGTGATCCGAGAATCATCGCGATTTACGGAGCGGGCGATAGCGTTCGATCAGGCCAATAAGCCCGGCGATCAGTAATGGATATTGAAGTTCATCAAGTTCCAGGTGAAAGCCAACCAAACCAGTGCCAAGCAAGCGAGCGCCAGCACCAGGTCGTGCAGCTTCGTCCAGATCCAGCGCGTCGGATTGCGCAGGCTACGGACCGCGTTTAGCCAGACAAGAGTGGTGCCAAAGGTGCAGATCACGCCCAGGATTCCAAGCGCGACAATCCAGGGAGGCAACCCATTGATCCCGTTTGGATCGTCAGACAGCGAAAGTACGGAAAGCCATCCGACGTAGAACACAAGGAAGAGAATAGAGACAATGCGGGCCAGAAGCCGCAACCGGCTGTCCGACGGAGTATAGCCAAGCTGTTTGCTGTAATGCTTTCTGACAATGGCCGCCACGGGCCACAGCAAAACGGTCAGCCCCAGAACACCAAGTCCAAAAATCGACAAACCGATATTGAAGAACTTATTTTCGAGCAAACCAACTTTCTGAAAAATAAAGAAAGGATAGTCCAACTGAAACTGCCAGTGCCCTGCGGCATCTTTTTTGAAGCCGATGTGGTCCTGACCGTGAACTTCGCGGAAAAGAAATGGAGCAATCTCTTCAAACTTTTTCAATTCGCCGTTCGCTCCTTTCAGCGGATCGACGCTGATCGTTGTATCGCTGTTCGCAATCACGCGGGGCTCGCCTAGAGGAGTAGTCAGGCTGAGGAAGGAGGAATCGAATCTGCGGCTGCCTTTGTAAAATCCGGCAATTTCTTTAGCCTCGGCCATCGCATGTTCTGCTTTTTCTCCTGCGAGAGGCGTGAACGGAAAATACCGGTCCAGGAATGCTTCGAACAAGATAGTACGCGGGCTCGTCTCTCCCTGGCCGGCGCTGTTGTAGGAGACGAAAAATCCCACGTTCTCGTCGAGGATGAGATGCAGATCGCTGTGGAAGAAAACGGTGTCGCCCCCATGTCCAATGATCCTCTTGCCATTTCGAGACTCCTCGTAGAAACCGTAGGCCATGGCGTTCAAACGGTCATCGGTTCCGTACAGCCGCGAATGCATCTGCTTCGCTGTTTCCGGCTTGAGAATTCGCTTGTCTGCAAAACTGCCGTTCTGCAGGTGCGCA
>QHYO01000129.1:0-18477 GCA_003224135.1 Acidobacteriota bacterium
CAGTGAATATCAGGACGTAGTTGCTGCCGGGAAATATCTGCAGTCGCGAGCCGACGTGAACCCCGCGCGTATCGGCCTGTGGGGCGGCAGCTACGGTGGTTACCTCACCGCGCTGGGCCTTGCGCGAAACTCTGATCTCTTCGCGGCGGGTGTCGACCTTCACGGCGTACACGATTGGCCCACCGACAACTGGGACGGCAAAAATATCCCGCCGGAGCTCACCAAGCTCGCGCACGATTCTTCTCCCGTCACCTCCGTCGACAGTTGGAAATCGCCTGTGCTCTTCATTCACGGCGATGACGATCGCAACGTTTACTTTGCTCAGACCGTGGACCTCGTCGCGCGGCTACGCGAGCGTGGTGTTCACATCGAGCAGCTCGTTTTTCCCGACGAGATCCACGATTTTCTGCTCCATCGCTCGTGGGTCAAGGCATATCACGCGGCCAGCGATTTCTTTGACCGCACGCTCGCCGCTCCCGTGGGGCGTTAGCGCGTGGCCTCCCCGAAGCTCACGCTTTCTGTCCCGATTGAGCCCGCGTCGTGAGCCGCCTTCCCGTGTCTGCACGTCTATTTTTATCCGGAACCCTTCTTGCGCTCGCGGTCCCGCTCTCCTTTTCTCAGCGAACTCGGATCGTTCCTCAATTGCATACGGGGCAGACATTTTTCTATCACATCGATTTCAGCAGTTCGCGCGACGTGAAAACGGAAAGCCGCGTCGCTTCCCCGCAGCTTCCGGCGGCGGCAAGCGTCAGTGCTTCCGGTCTTCTCCAAGTTGAAATTACCGAAGTCACCGCAGCCGGCTTCCGTCTGAAGACTTATTATTCCGAGCGACCGCCAACGTCTTCATCTCCGCAGTCTGTCGCTGCTCCTACGGCCGACAAATCGGTCGAAGTCTTCGTCGCTGCCAATGGCTCAGCCTCCCAAATCAAAGGATTTGATCAACTGTCTCCGGCGCAGCAATTTGCCTGGAACGATTGGCTCGGCCGATTTACCTCGTCCTTAGCGTTTCCCAAAGGTGGCGTGACTGCCGGTCGAAAATGGGAAGCCGCAGAGCCGGAGACCGCGCCCTCGCCGATCGCGGGCCTGACGTGGACAAAAAAATATCACTATGTCCGCGACGAGCCTTGCGGACTCTACGATCAGTCAGCAAATGCAAATCAAAAAAAACCCACGTCGAGCTCGCAACTCTGCGCGATTGTGCTGGTCCGCGCCACGCTACATCAAAAGTCTTCGCCGAAAAGCGCCACGCCCGAGGACTACAAGCTCCGCGATCTGAAGACACGGGGAATCGCGACGGGCCAAAACGAAACCATTCTTTACATTTCTCGTTCTACCGGCCTGCTCATTCGCTCCACCGAGGACGCCCAACAATTCATGGACGCGATTGTTGCGCTTACCGACGGAACAAATCAGGTCCACTACCGCCTGAACGCGAAAAGTCATTCGCAGATTTTCCTGGTTCCCGATTCACCGCAGGAATCACGGTGAAGATATCGCTCAATCGCAATCGACACCCGTGCCCCCAAACGAAGAAACGTAAACTCCCCAGCAGCGCTATAATGAAAGTTTGCGCATACCTCATGGGAGCGGCAGGAGAGGCCCTTCATGACTTTCAAACTCAAGAGTGCGTATCAGCCTCGCGGAGACCAGCCCGCGGCGATCAGCCAGCTTCTTCACGGCGTTGAAGCTGGAGACAAGCACCAGGTTCTGCTGGGCGTCACTGGTTCGGGCAAAACGTTTGCCATGGCTAAAGTGATTGAGGCTTCGAATCGCCCCGCGCTGGTGCTTGCGCACAACAAAACTCTTGCCGCGCAGCTCTATCACGAGTTCAAGTCCTTTTTTCCTGAGAACGCCGTCGAATATTTCGTCAGCTACTACGACTTTTATCAACCGGAAGCCTACGTTCCCGCCGCAGACGTTTACATTGAAAAAGAATCCACCATCAACGACGAGCTCGACAAGCTCCGCATGAGCGCAACGCGCTCGCTCTTTGAACGGCGCGACGTTATTATCGTCGCTTCGGTCAGTTGCATTTATGGCCTCGGCTCGCCTGAAGCCTATTACGGCATGCTGGTCATGCTGGAAAAGGGCCATAAGACCACGCGCGAAGCGCTGCTCCGCCGCTTCGTGGATATTCAATACGAGCGCAGCGAAGATTTGCGCCGCGGAACCTTTCGCGTGCGTGGCGACATCCTGGAAATTTATCCGACCTACGAAGACCAGGCTTATCGAATCGAAATGTGGGGCGACCAGATTGACGCTCTCCGTCAGATTGATCCGCTAACAGGAGAGGTTCGCCCGGGCCAGCAGGATCTGTCGCGTGTTCCCATCTACCCGAAAACGCACTACGCCATGCCACAGGACCAGCGTGAGCGCGCCATCGTCACCATCCAGGAAGAGCTTGGCTGGTGGAAAAAAGAACTCGAGAAGCAGGGAAAATTTGTCGAAGCGCAGCGTTTGACGCAGCGTACCCTATTCGACATTGAAATGATGCGAACGATCGGCTATTGCCACGGCATCGAAAATTATTCCCGCCACCTCAGTGGTCGTCTGCCGGGCGAAGCGCCGCCCACATTGCTCGATTACGTTCCGCAGGACTATCTGCTTTTTGCGGACGAATCGCACCAGACGATTCCGCAGGTCCGCGGAATGTATCACGGTGATCGAGCGCGCAAGGAAACTCTTGTGAACTACGGTTTCCGCATGCCGTCGGCGCTCGATAATCGCCCGCTTACCTTTGAAGAGTTCGAAAATCGTACCAACCAGGTCATTTACGTCTCTGCTACCCCAGGCCCTTACGAGCTCACGAAGTCAGGTGGTGTTTTTGTGGAGCAAGTGATTCGTCCCACCGGCCTGGTCGATCCCGAAGTGGAAATTCGTCCCGTAAAGGGCCAGGTCGACGACCTTCTTGAAGAAATCCGTATTCGCGCGGCCAAGAACGAGCGCGTTTTGGTCACCACCCTTACAAAGCGCATGGCTGAGGACTTGAGCGAATATTTCACGGAAATCGGCGTCCGCTGCCGCTACTTGCATTCTGAAATCGAAACACTTGATCGCATCAAGATTCTGCGCGACCTGCGTCGCGGAGAATACGATGTCCTGATTGGAATCAATCTCTTGCGCGAAGGCTTGGACCTTCCTGAAGTCTCGCTCGTCGCGATTCTCGACGCCGACAAAGAAGGCTATCTTCGCAGCGCCACTTCTCTGATTCAGACCATGGGCCGTTGCGCGCGTCACGTTGAGGGCCGCGCCATCCTCTACGCAGACACACGCACGCGTTCCATGAACGAGGCGATCTCGGAGACCAATCGTCGCCGCGAGAAGCAGTTCGCCTACAACAAGGAAAATGGAATCACGCCGCAATCCATCATCAAAGGCGTTGACATGGATCTGGCAAGAATTGTGGAAGCGGACTACGTCTCGATTCCGCTTGATGCCACTGAACTGGATGCTGCAGTTGCCTCGGCGCGTACGGAAACGGAGGTTGCCCAACTCCTCAGCAAACTCGAGTCGCAGATGCGTGAAGCGGCGAAGAAATTTGAGTTTGAAAAAGCCGCACAGCTTCGCGACCGTATACGCTCCATCAAGAATCAGGATCTGGCCGGTGTGTTTGGCCGGGAAACGACGGCGGCACAAACCCCCGCGGATTAGTGCTGGCCTCCGCATTTGTCGCTGCCGCCTTGTGAAGCTGGGCCACTTTCGATCTTGAAGCGAGTGACTCGATCCCGGGTTCCCTTTTGCCAGCCGCTTACACAATTCCGCGTCGCAGTTCGTCAAGCGGATAAAACGTGCCGCGCCAGATGATGCCGCCCTGCAGAAGCGTCACAACCGTTGAACGCAAGAGCATGTAACTGAAGATTGCGGCTCCGATTGGGTGAGTCAACGCATAGAGCGGCGAGGCGCGCATTACCCACGCAGTTCCCGAATGAAAACCCATCGCAATCATGATACTCAGCAAAACAAGCGCCAACGTCCACCCGTGCACGAACGGCAGCGCCAGAAACGGCAGAATGCTGACGCAGAACAGTGCGGTAAGCTGCAACGCAACAACCGAAATCTTGAATTCGGATCCCGCGAAAAAGTTCTTTGTCACTCCACGAACAATATTCTTAATTCCCGCGTGCCAGCGGATAGTAACAAAATTCTGCGCGATCCCGACTCCTGAGTGAAATCCCATTTGCTTTACAATTTTTCCGAGCTTCATATCGTCCACCACTTCCAACGCCAGCCGCCGGTGCGTCCCACTCGCTTCATATGCCGATCGCTTAACTAGTTGAAACGCGCCAATTCCGATGTAGGCGCGCGATCTCGGATCGGAAACGGCGCGCGGGTTTGTTGCCAGATGAAATCCCAATCCGAAAAACGTGAGGACCGACCTTTCCCAGAAGCCGTGCATTTCCACGTCGCTCATCAGTGTCAGGTGATCGAGCTGCTTCGCATTCGCGAGAGTGATTGCACGCCGAATCGCGTCGGGACGAAAACGGACGTCCGCGTCGGTAAACAATAGCCACTCCCCACCCGACGCCTCGTAAGCTCGCCGGAGTGCATGCGGTTTGCCCAGCCAGCCTTCCGGCAGGGTTTCTATGTTCACAACCTTCAATCGCGAATCATGCTTCGCGCCGTCATGCAAAATCTGCGCCGTGCCGTCAGACGATCGGTCATTTACGGCAATAATCTCCAATCCGGGGTAGTCGATGTGCCGCAAACTTTCTAACGCCCGCGGCAGTTTCTCCTCTTCGTCTCGCGCAGCAACCAGAAGCGAGACTCGCGGACAGTCCGCATCTGCGGCTGGAGATGAGTTTTTCAGCCAGGGTAGCTGCAACGCGCCTATCGCGACACGAAGGCCGTGAGCAATCCAGAACATCGCAATAAGCGCGAAAAATAAGAGACCTGAGACATGCATGAATTGGTGTTCGAAGGTGCCGACACGGTATCCTAACATAGTGATGAAACTAGGAATTTCCATAGTGGGTGCAGGCCGCATCGGCCGCGCACTCGGCCGCCGGTTGCGTGAGCAGGGCTGGCGGATTCACTCCGTTGTCACCCGCAGCGAACGGACCGCTCGCCGCGCCGTCCGTTCCATTGGCGGCGGGTCGGCGCATGGAGAATTATCGCAGAGTATTTTCTCCGCGCCCGTTATTCTGATTGCCGTGCCGGAATCCGCCATTGCGGAGGTTGTGACCAGCCTCTCAACATTAGGCGAAAGGGAATTGCGCGGCAAAATCGCGCTCCATACCAGCGGCGCGCTCAGTTCTGACGTTCTTGCGGGATTGCGTTCCATGGGTGCCGCGATAGGCTCGATTCATCCTCTGCAAACATTCAGCGGCATCGGAATTCCTGCGCTTGAGGGAAGAGTCTTCGCCGTTGAAGGTGATGCCGTGGCGGTTCGTGTGGCGCGTAACATGACGCGAGCGCTGGGCGGACAGCCCGTTCAAATCTCAGCCGCGAGCAAACCTCTCTACCATGCTGCAGCGGTCATGTCGGCCGGCCACGTCCTTGCCCTTCAGGAAACAGCAGTTCGGATTTTTAGCTCGCTCGGCATGAAGCGTCAAGAAGCGCTGAAAGCCCTCTTGCCTCTCGCGCGACAGGTGCTTGAAAATCTGGAGCGCGTTGGACCACGCGCCGCGTGGACAGGTCCTCTCGCTCGCAGCGATTACAACGTAATCGCACTGCACGAAGAAGCGTTAAAGAGTGCTCCGCCAGAGTATCTGGAAGCGTATCGGGCGGTGAACCGTCTTGCTGCCCGCGTCCTTGCGCGCGATGCAAACGGCGCAATTGGCGAGCTCTCAAGAATCTCAGCAAAAAGCAGTTCACAATCTAAGGTCAGAGAGGCAAACGCGTGAAGCCATTGCAGATTCCTATCGAGCACAAAACTCTCGGAAACGGACTCCGCGACGTGGTTGCACCTGACTCGACTGCTCCCGTGGTCACAGTGGGTGTCTACTACAAGATTGGATTTCGCCTTGAGCCGCAGGGACGCAGCGGCTTCGCGCATCTCTTCGAGCACATGATGTTCCAGGGCTCGGAAAATGCGCCGAAAATGCAGCACATCAAGCTCGTCAATTCGAGCGGCGGCGTCCTAAACGGTTCCACAATGTATGACGTCACCAATTATTTCGAGGCGGTGCCTTCAAATGCGCTGGAACGCGTTCTGTGGCTCGAAGCCGACCGTATGTGCGCGCTCAAGGTCGATGATGAAAATCTCCGCAACCAGCGGGACGTTGTGAAAGAAGAGGTGCGCGTCAACGTAATGAATCAGCCCTACGGCGGCTTTCCATGGCTTGATATGCCGCCTGTCGCGTTTCGCAATTGGGCGAACGCTCATAATTTTTACGGCGACTTCGCCGATCTGGACGCGGCAAGCCTGGCCGATGTCCAGACGTTTTTCCGCACTTACTACATTCCCAATAACGCAGTATTGTTGATTCTTGGAGATGTGAATCTTGCCGAGGGATTTGCTCTCGCTGACAAACATTTCGGCGATATTCCTGCCGGGTCGCCCCCGAAATTTGCCGATCCCTCGGAACCGAAGCAAACGGAAGAACGCCGCGGAGATGTCATCGAGAAATTTGGAACCTTGCCTGCCATGGCAATTGCATACGTGATGCCTCCGCGCCGCACGCCTGAATGGTGCGCCATGGGTTTGCTCGATCAGGCGCTTCACGGTGGCCGCGCTGGACGCTTGTATCGCGAACTTGTACTCGAGAAACAAATCGCCGTTGAAGCCGACGGCGGCATCGACGACGTGTTTGTTTATAACGGTCCCACACAAATGACCACGCGCATTTTTCACAAACCGGAAATTTCGAGCGAGGACACTCTCGCCGCGTTCGATGAAATTGTTCGCGAAGTTCAAGGAAAGGGAATCACCGCCTCCGAACTGGACCAGCTCAAGGTGAAGTGGCGCTCCGACTACTTCGCGACGCTCGAAGGCGGGCGTGGCGGCCACATGCCCAAATACGGCCTGATGCACTTGCTTGCGGGCTTCACGTTGTTTGACGGCGAGCCGCAACTTGTTAATACGATTCTCGATGGATTTCTGGCAGTCACAAAAGAACAGGTTTTGGCCGCTGCGCAAAACTATTTGTTGCCGCAGAATCGCGCCATCGTCTTTCGCAAACCTGTGGAGAAATCCGCGCAGGAGGCGGCCTGATGGCTACTCAAGTTCAGCGGACAGCGAAGTCGATTCCCGAACTCTCGGCGGAGCGCGAAGTGCGCTGGCCAAAGCGAACGAAAACAAAACTCGCGAACGGTCTTGAGATTATTCTTCTCGCATCGCACACAATTCCGAAATTTCACGGCGAGCTTTATCTTCGCTCTGGGAACGCAGCCGCAGCAGCCCGCGGAACCGCGCTCGCGGAGATGGCCGCGACCATGGTGCGCACCGGAACCGCGAAACACACCAGTCGCGAAATCGAAGAGCAGCTTCGCGGACTCGGCGCGGATCTTTCCGTCAGCGCGGGACAGGACAACAGCGCCATCTCGTTCGCTGGCCTGAGCGATCACGCCGAACCGTTGCTGCAGCTCGTCAATGAATTGGCCCGTGAAGCGGCATTTCCCGCGGGAGAATTCGAGCGCGAACGCCGGCAAAGGCTCGAAGAAGTAAAACTGGAACGCACGCAGCCCGGTTTTCTTGCAGGTGAACGACTCCGCAAAGTGTTGTTTGGTTCCCACCCTTACGCGCAGGTTTCTCCCAGCGAAGAACAGGTCGCCGCGTATACGCGCGAAGAGTTGCAATCTGTGTATCGCGATTTCTACACTCCGGAAAACGCAATCTTAATACTCGTTGGCGACTTCGATCCGGCCGCGATGCAGATAGCCGCAGAAAGAGTCTTCGGCGACTGGAGCGGCAGAAAACCCGCAACTCCAGAGAGCACGAAGCCCCCGGTTCTGAAAGGTAGGCGAGTGTACCTCGTGGCTTTGCCGACCTCAGTGCAAACGCAAATTCTTTGCGGCTGTCACGCCATCAATCGCAAGCATCCCGACTGGATCAAACTCGGCCTCACCAACAGTTTGTACGGTGGAGCTTTCAATTCGCGGCTCGTGATGAATATCCGCGAAGATAAAGGCTATACCTACAGCCCGCGCAGCGGCGTGAATCCATTACGGCAGTACGGATATTTTTCGGTTTCAGCGGCTGTACGTAATGATGTTGTTGCCGCATCGCTTACCGAAATCTTTTACGAAATCGATAAACTTCGCTCGCTTCCGGTTCCGGAGGCGGAGTTGCTCGACGCGCAGAACTACCTGACCGGCGTTTTTTCCATGGGACTCGCTACGCAGAGCGGATTGCTTTCGCAGATTTCCACCCTTGCCCTGAATGAACTTCCCGACGACTACCTCGAGACCTATCGTGAAAAAGTCCGCGCTCTAAAGCCGGAAGACGTTCTCTCTGCGGCGAGAACCTACTTCGACTCCGCGAATATGCAAATCGTTGTCGTTGGCGATCGCAAGCAAATCGAATCCCAGGCTGAGCTCTTTGGCGAGGTGGGAATTTACGACGCCAGGGGAAATCGCCAAAATTAGGCGCGGACCGACTTCTCCAAAACACAACACCTTCGAGCCGTCATTGCATAAGGCCCAACATCGGCGTGCCACCGACCTGAAGGTCGGCCACTACAACTTCTGATTGCCAATCCCGAGATTTCATCCATTGGTGGATTCATGAAAAGTCGTTTCCATGTCAGAGGACCTGATGAGTTTCTTTTGAGTGTTCGATGCGGAGAGGAACTTGGTCGGCGATACGGATGCCGTAGCCTTCGAGGGCGACGACTTTCTTAGGGTGATTGGTAAGAACACGAATGTCTTTCAGGCCGAGGTCGATCAGGATTTGTGCGCCGATACCGCTTTCGTGCTGTACGAGGCGCTGGCGCGCCGGCGAGCGATCGAGCTGTCCGCGCGCGTGAATGTGAATTTGCGGGAGAACGCCAGGCTCACCAGCGGCTTCGATGCCAAAGCCGCGGCCTGTGTGGTGCAGATAAAGAAAGACACCGCGATCCTCTTTGGCAATTGCGGCGAGCGAACGGGCGACCAGTTCGTGGCAATCACAGGCGACAGAGCCGAAAACATCCCCGGTGAGGCAGTGGGAATGAACGCGCACAAGAGCTGGATCGGCACGGTCGAGTTCGCCGCGAACGAGCGCCACATGCTGATCGTGATCCACGTCGCTGGCGTATGCGATCATGCGGAAATCGCCGAAGCTGGTAGGCAAAATGGTTTCTGCTACTCGGCGAACGTAGCGCTCATGCTGCATGCGGTAGCGGATGAGTTCGGCGACCGTGAGCATTTTCAAATTGTGTTCGTGGCAGAATTCGATGAGCTGCGGCACGCGGGACATGGTCCCATCCTCATTCATGATTTCGCAGATGACTCCGGAATCGTTTAGGCCAGCGATACGGGAGATATCGACGCTCGCCTCGGTTTGGCCAGCGCGTACGAGCACGCCGCCGTTGCGAGCCCGGAGCGGGAAGATGTGTCCGGGACGGGCCAGGTCCTGCGGCCTGGTCTTGGGTTCGATGGCCGTGAGGACGGTGATGGCGCGGTCGGACGCGCTAATGCCGGTAGTCACGCCCACGCGGGCATCAATCGCTTCGCAGAAAGCGGTGCCATGCACCGAGGTGTTGATTGGCGACATAAGCGGAAGGTGGAGCTCGTCGCAGCGCTGCTCGGTGAGCGTGAGGCAGATCAGGCCGCGGCCGTACTTGGCCATGAAGTTGATGGCTTCCGGAGTGATTTTTTCGGCGGCCATGGTGAGGTCGCCTTCGTTCTCGCGGTCTTCGTCGTCCACGAGGACGATCATGCGACCGTTGCGGATTTCTTCGACGGCTTCTTCGACGGAGCAGAACGGTGTTTTGGGTGTGTCAGTCATTGGGATAGCCTCTGAAGGCTGTAAAAATGATAGCGCGGGAGACGGAGGCATAGGAAGTAGATGAACCTAGGACGCCGGCTCCGAGCTGGCATCTTCGGCTCGTATACAAAATCCATCGACAGACGCAAGCAAACTTGAAGAGAGCCGTGAACGGGCCTAGCGGGCATCGTCAGGAACTTCGCGCTGTTTGGGTACACCCAGGACCTGACAAACTTCTGCAACTGCTTCAGCTCGAATTACAACGCGCTGCAGGTGAGTGCGATCAAGCGTTTCACCAAATTCTACTCACTGACGGCACAGTATACGTTCAGCAAGACGCTAAATTTCGGCGACAACTCGACGGAATTTGGACCATACAACATTGCAAGCCAACACGGGCCGGCGGGATTTGATCGAGCCCATACGTTTACGCTGGGCCATGTCGTTGAGTTGCCGTTTGGGCCCGGTCGGCCATTTTTCTCCGGCATGAACCGGTGGCAAAGATTGCTCTTCAGCGGGTGGCAGTTCACGGGACTTACAACGGCGTACAGCGGGCGGCCGTTCACACCGGTCCTTCAAGCAACAGCAGCTTGAATTCGACCTTTCCGCTGCGACCGGACGTTTTGGGAAACCCGAATGCGAATGTTCCATCGGGTTTGGCGTTTAACCCGGCGGTCTTTGCGACACCAGCGCCATTTGTAGAGGGCGATGCCGGCAGAGATTCTCTGCGCGGGCCGATGTACGTGGATGCCGATTGGGGACTCGGAAAAGCGTTTCAGGTCACCGAGAAGACGAAGCTGCAATTCGACTGGCAGAACTTCAATGTGTTCAACCATCCGAATCTTGGACTGCCGAACAATGTGGTCGACTCATCCGGAGCCGGGCAGTTCACGTTATTGGGGACGTTTGCGCTGCCACGGACAATGCAGTTCAGCCTGAAGTTTATGTTCTAGGTAGTCGAACAGCGGGCGGACATTTCTCCGATTCTTATCGGAGGATGAATTCGACAGCGTGGAACACCCCCGCGCCGATGAGAGCGGCGCCGGGAATGGTGAGAATCCACGCCCAGACGATGCGGCGGGTGACGCCCCAGCGAACAGCCGTGAGGCGGCGAGAAGCTCCGACACCGACGATGGCGCCAGTGATCGTGTGCGTAGTGCTGACGGGGATGCCGAAGACGGCGTTCATGACGAGAGTGAGGCCGCCGGCGGTTTCTGCGGTGAAACCGCCGAATGGAGTCAGCTTGGTGATGCGCTGGCCCATGGTCTTGATGATGCGCCAGCCACCGGCCATGGTACCGCCGCCCATGGCGAGATGGCAGCAAATAATGACCCAGTAGGGAACGGCGAATGATTTCAGCACGCCGCCGGCGACGAGCGCCGTGGTGATGATGCCCATGCCCTTCTGCGAATCGTTCGTGCCATGACCCAAACTGAAAAGTGCGGCGGATAGTAGCTGCAAGCTGCGGAAAACGCGGTCGACTTTTCGCGGTCGCTGGCGGTGTACGATCCAGCTGGCGATCGTCGTGAGAATGATTGCCAGAACCATTCCTACGACCGGCGATAAGAAAATAAAAATCACCGGCTTGATCCAGCCACTAACGATGAGCGCTTTGTATCCGGCATGCGCGACGGCGGCACCGCCGTAACCGCCGATCAAAGCGTGGGAAGAGCTCGTAGGCAGACCAAGGGTCAGGGTGATGAGATTCCAGGAAATTGCACCGAGCAGTCCCGCGAGCAGGACTTGTTGCGTGACCATCTCGATGTGAATCATGCCCTTGCCAATGGTGCTGGCAACCGCCGTGCCGAAGACGAAAGCGGCAATGAAGTTCCAGAAGGCCGCCCATGCCACGGCGCGCAGAGGCGTAAGGACGCGCGTGGAAACGACAGTGGCGATGGAGTTAGCGGCATCGTGCCATCCGTTGGAGAACTCAAAGATGAGCGTAAGGGTGATAACCGTTATAAGGAGAAAGAAGCTAGGCACTAGTGGAGACTCCGCAGAAAGAATCTAAGGAAGTAAAGAAGACGCGGTGGGGCGCGATTTCAGGTAATGACGCGATGAAGGGCATCGTGCGGCTCAAGCGGACTTTAGAATGACGCCTTCGATGACGTTGGCTACGTCTTCGCATTTGTCGACGGCGGTCTCAATGACTTCGAAGATTTCCTTCCATTTGATGATCTGGACCGAGTCTTTCTCTTCGTCGAAGAGTTGCGCGATCAACGTGCGGCAGAGGCGGTCGCTTTCATTTTCATAACGGTTGATTTCGATGCAGTGTTTGAGTGCCTGATCGCGGGTCTCGATAGCGTGGACGGCGGCCGAGACTTCGATCGTGGCAGAGACAAGCACTTTGACGAGATCGATGGTGCCTTCGCGGATGATGTTCACGCGATAGAGAACGAACCGGCTTGCGGCGGCGTCGATCAGGTCGATGACATCGTCGAGCTGGCTTGAGAGGGCATGAATGTCTTCGCGATCGAACGGGGTGATAAAGGTTTGATTGAGCTTGGAGAGGATGTCGTGGGTGATCTCGTCGCCCTGGTGCTCAATGGCCTTGATGGTCTGCACCTGTTCGGGCACGCCCGTGTAGTGCGAAAGCATTTGCTGAAGAGCTTTAGCTCCAACGACGATATTTTCGGCTTGTTTTGCGAAAAGGCGGAAGAAGCCCTCTTCGCGCGGTAAAAGGCGCTGCAAAAGTCCAGGCATTTTTGGCAACTCCCCCCTGAGGAGTTGATAAGCGAGGCGAGACGAGTCTAGCGAAGGAGAGGCGCAGAGGCAAGGAAGGCGGCAGACGATGCGGTCATCAGTAAGAAGTTTTTACCGTTCAGTCGGCTGAGTAGCCGGAGGCAATATGGTGGTAAGCAGTAGAACCAGGAGCCAGAGTGCGGCGGCGTACAGGGCATACCAGGTGGCTTCTTGCAGTGGACCTACAGTGGGCGGGCTGAAGACTACCAACGCGCCTGTGGAGCTTAGGTGGACTAGCTGGGCGAGTGCGATGCTTTGTGTGCGTTCGTAGAACCAGGCGATCAAGACGCGCATTGCGGCCATGGCGGCTAGGAATACCGCGAAAAACGCCGGCAAGGCTTTGCCGTGGGGAGAGGCTGAGCCGAGGAAGTCGATGACCGGTGCGTGCCAGAGTCCCCAGAACAGGCCGAGGATTGCTGCTGCGGGAAGAACGGCGAAGCGTTGGCGCAGTCTTGGATAAGCGAAACCCATCCAGCCGATCTCTTCGAGGAATCCGGCCAGGATTCCGAAGGTGACGCCGATGCAAAAACGATTTGGCGTGTAAACGGGTGAGACGAATGTTTTCAGGCACAGAAGAACCGCAAGAACCATCGCGGGAGGGATGAGCACTGCGATGTACCAGCGTAGCGGAAACCGGAAGCGCCGCATTCGCGCGAAGAGGGACTGTAGGCCTTGGCGACCGTCGAACCAGCGAGTCAGAAAGATTCCAGAAAAGCTGGGGCCGACGAGCATTGCGGGAAACATGAGGATGCCCGTGAGTTTCAAAAGCGGCGCGCCTTGCAGGAGCCTTGGCGCTGTGACCAGAAATGCTGCCGTCCAGGAAACTGTGAAGGTGAGTGCGAAATACGAGACGGCGGGATGTTGGCAGATAAAGGAAGATTTTGCTGCCGAGGTGGACGGCGAGTCCATGGTTAATGAGGGATGCTACAGCTTCTCGGCCAAGAGGCACAATGAGCGAATTTTCGAACGAGGTGGACGCGGGTAGAAGCAAGAGCAACGGCCAGGGATCCGGCTCTTTTTCACCTGGAATCCCGAGAGCCTTCCAGTTCGGGACTTGCGTGAGCTTCTGAACTTCGTCTCATCTGAGATCAAAAAGGGCGTCTCGGTTTGCACCGGGACGCCCCTTTTTGTTGGATTGAGATATTGGGCTAGCTGGAAACTTAGTACATGCCGCCCATGCCGCCGGGGCCACCTGGGCCGCCCGCAGCAGCAGCCGACTTCTTGTCGTCTTCCTTCAACTCGGCCACGAGAGCTTCCGTGGTGAGCATCAGGCCGGCGATAGACGCGGCGTTCTGGAGAGCGAGGCGGGTGACCTTGGCCGGGTCAATGACGCCGGCCTTCACCATATCGCCGTACTCGCCAGTGTCGGCGTTGAAGCCGAAGTTTTCATCCTTGGAGTCGCGGATTTTGCCGATCACCACAGCGCCTTCGTGTCCGGCGTTGAGAGCGATCTGGCGGGCGGGCTCTTCGAGAGCGCGCTTCACGATGCCGACGCCTACTGCTTCGTCATCATGCAGCTTAAGCTTTTCGATTGCCGCGATGCAACGAAGCAGAGCGGTGCCGCCGCCGGGGACAATGCCTTCCTCGACTGCCGCGCGAGTGGCGTGCATGGCGTCCTCAACACGAGCCTTCTTTTCTTTCAGCTCGGTTTCGGTTGCCGCGCCCACCTTGATGACCGCAACGCCACCGACCAGCTTGGCGAGACGTTCCTGGAGCTTCTCGCGATCGTAGTCGGACGTGGTGTTTTCCACCTGTTGACGGATCTGCTTGACGCGGCCTTCGATTTCGCCAGCCTTGCCGCCACCTTCAACGATCGTGGTGTTGTCTTTGTCGATGGTGATCTTCTTGGCTTTGCCGAGGTCTTCAATCTTGACGTTCTCAAGTTTGATGCCGAGATCTTGCGTGATGGCCTTGCCGCCAGTCAGGACTGCGATGTCTTCGAGCATGGCCTTGCGGCGATCGCCGAAGCCGGGAGCCTTGACGGCTGCGCACTGCAGGGTGCCGCGCAGCTTGTTCACCACGAGAGTCGCGAGGGCTTCGCCTTCGACGTCTTCCGCGATGATCAGCAGGGGCTTGCCAAGCTTGGCAATCTGCTCGAGCAACGGGAGAAGATCCTTCATGGAGCTGATCTTCTTTTCATGGTTGAGGATCAGCGCGTTTTCGAGGACGCATTCCATGCGCTCCGGATCAGTGATGAAGTAAGGAGAGAGATAGCCGCGGTCGAACTGCATGCCTTCGACGACTTCCAAGGTGGTTTCCATCGTCTTGGATTCTTCGACGGTGATGACCCCATCCTTGCCGACCTTCTTCATGGCTTCGGCAATGATTCCGCCAATTTGCTTGTCGTTGTTGGCAGAAATGGTGCCGACCTGCGCGATCATGTCGCCCTTCACGTCCTTGTGCAGCTTCTTGATTTCCTCGACCGCTATTTCGACGGCTTTGTCGATGCCGCGCTTCAGGGCCGTGGGGCTCGCACCTGCTGCGACAGTCTTCACACCTTCGCGGAAGATCGCCTGAGCGAGCACGGTTGCGGTAGTTGTGCCGTCGCCGGCAACGTCGGAAGTCTTGGAAGCGACTTCGCGAACCATCTGCGCACCCATGTTCTCGAGCGGATCGCGGAGTTCGATTTCCTTGGCAACCGTCACGCCGTCCTTGGTGATGATCGGCGCGCCGAACTTCTTTTCGATCACGGCATTGCGGCCCTTGGGACCGAGCGTAATCTTCACTGCATCGGCAAGAGCGTTCACGCCGCGCAAAATCGCCTGGCGGGAATTCTCTCCCGTAACAATCTGCTTCGCCATTTCTCATTTCCTCCTAATAAGCTTGCTGCGAACTGCCGAATAATTTTGCAAAAGCACCCCGAGGTCGGGGTCACGACATTCAGGTCAGAAGCGCTTACTTCTTTGCGGCTTTTGCGGCGCCGCTCAACTTGGCCAGGATTTCCTCTTCGCGGAGAATGAGGTATTCCTCACCGTCCAGCTTGATTTCCGTGCCGCCGTACTTCCCGAACAGAACACGATCGCCGGGCTTGACGTCGAGAGGGATCAGTTCGCCCTTTTCGCGCTTGCCGGCGCCGACAGCGATCACTTCGCCTTCCATCGGCTTTTCCTTCGCCGAGTCCGGGATGATGATGCCGCCCTTTACGGTTTCTTTTTCCTCGATACGCTTCACGATTACACGGTCGTGCAGCGGGGTCAGATTGACTGCCATCTTCGCAAAACCTCCGTTTGTAAACTTGCAGGTGAACTGTGGAATCGGCGCTAGAGAGGGGCTTAGCACTCCTCACAGTCGAGTGCTAATATAGCAAAATTGCGTGGCATGTCAAGGGTTTGCCTGACAGGCGGACTTAACGTCACGGGAAATTCACGAACGCCAGACCACCAGGCAAGTCATTTATTTATAATATGTTAGGAGATGCAAGGGAAATCTTGCACTTGGCGATTGCCGTGCTTCCTAGCCAGGCGTAGAATCCGCGCGAGGCCCTGAGTGGCAACTCTGCTCTACATTCGCTTGGTCGGCTTCACAGCCGGAACGCTGCTGATGCTTTTCTGGATGGTAGTGATTCTCGGCTACCGCCGGCAGCGAAATTTCGAGCGCGTATTTTTCTTTCTCTGCCTTGCGCTGTTTTTGTTTTACGGCGGATCGCTTCTGGCGATTAATTCGGAGATTTACTACGCGAAGCCCCCCGCTTTGCTCGGCGAGTTTGCCGCCGGGCTTGTCTGCGTAGGGCTGACGTTTTTACCCCCGTTGCTGCTTCACTTGCATCTGGAGTTCGCAGAGATACGCAAGGTGGCGACCGCCAAGCGTTCGGCGGCGATCTGGATCGGGTTGGCTTACTTGCCTTCGCTATTTTTCCTGTTCGTGCGGATTCCAGAAGCAATCGAGAAGGGCAGCTTCGATTTTGTGGTACCCGGGAATTCGCTAGGGCGGCTTTACGTCGTTTGGTTGTTCGTCATCGCTTTCGTGAGTGGCGTATGGGAAACAAAACTTTCGCGACGTGTGCGAGACGAGTCGGAAAGAGACTTTCACCGGCTACTCGGTGTGCTGCTGGCCTCGGTACTGCTGCTGATAACGGCGGCTCACTTCATCACGGCGGGCCTAAGCCGCACCGGCCGCGAGACGCTTGGCACAGTGCTGGCTCTGCTACCGCTGATTCCGCTTGCCGTGCTCATCTACATGGTGAAGCGCCACAATTTCCTGAATATTGGGAAACAAAAGAATCTTCTTTACGCCGTCCCAGCGACATTTCTTGCACTGATGTACCTGGCGTTAGTACGGCGCATCAGTGAATCTCTCGCTGCCGTCGTTCCGCCGGAGGCAACGGCAGGTATTCTCTTATTTCTATTGGTGATCTTTATCGAGCCGCTGCAGCGCGCGCTCGGAAAAGCTCTGAAAGAGACGGCGCAAAAGGAGCTGGATGTTGCACAGCGGCTCGCTGCGGAGATTCGCCAGGAGGCGAGGCAAGGGGACGCCTCGCGTTTGCGAGCGTTTATTGAGCGAAGAATTGTGGAACAACTGGCATTGCGGAGTGCGCGTCTTGCACCGGCCGGAGCCGATACGGCTCGCAACCGGAACGGCTTGACTGCTGAGGACGCAACGGAGAAGCGCGCAGCGATTCCATTTAGTCCCCGAGAGTTCACGATCGTGCAAGAAGGGAAAATTCTGAGTGTGCTGCATGTGGAGCCGCACGGCGCCGGTATTTCGGGCGATACCTCCGCCGCGCTCGAGTTTCTTTGTGAGCAGTTGCCGGGGGCATTTGACCTGTGCCGGCTGATTGAGGAGAAATTGCAGCTGGAGAGGGAATTGGCGGAACGCGAGCGGATGGCTGTGCTTGGACAAATGGCAGCGAGCATTTCGCACAATTTGAAAAATCCGTTGGGATCGATCAAAACAATTCTGCAAGTGCAACTGGAAAGCCCGGAAATGCCGGAGTCGCTGAAGACGGAGACCCAAATGGTTTTGGGAGAGATATCGCGGCTTTCGAACAAGTTGGGACAGCTGTTGCAATTCAGCCGGCCAACAGTCTTGGGAGACGCGAGCGAAGCTTGCGACGTGGGTGACGCGGTAAAAGAGGTGAGCGAAGTGATGCGGCCCGAGGCGGAGCGAAAGGGAATTGAACTCGCTGTGTCGGCGCAATGTGGACTGAAGGTGAGGGCAAGCAGGGAAGCCGTGAGCGACATTGCTTCCAATCTTGTGGTGAATGGGTTGGAAGCTGCGACCACTGGCGGACACTTGAGGGTGAGTGCGTCTCTGACGGGCGGCAAGGCACTGATTTGCCTGGAAGATGACGGGAAAGGTATTCCGGCGGAGTTGCACGAGAAAGTGATGCAGCCATTTTTCACCACCAAGACACAGGGAACGGGACTGGGATTGGCGATTGTGGCACGTCGCGTGAGCGAGGCAGGAGGAACGCTTGAATTGGAAAGTCCAGTGGCCCATGGGCGAGGAACGAGATTTTCCGTGTGGCTGCCGTTGCGGGAGGACAAGTGATAAAGACGATTCTGATCGTGGACGACGAACCTGCGGCGCGCTACGGTCTGCGGCGGGCGCTCGAATCGAAATATCGCATTGCGGAAGCGGATTCTGCTGAAGCTGCTCGGGATGCTTTGGTCACCGAGAAGCCGGACCTCGTCCTGCTGGACGTAGTGTTGCCCGGACAGGATGGACTTTCCTTCCTAAAATCAATGCGTGACCAGGGAAGTATGGTTCCGGTGCTTATGGTCTCCGCGCTGGATGCAGCCAAGACTGCGGTAGACGCCCTGCGGCTGGGCGCCGCGGACTATTTGGTAAAAGGATTTGAACTCGATGAATTGCGCCAGCGCGTTGCGAATCTGCTGAAACTGGCTTCTCTAGAGCAAGAAAATGACTCGTTGCGGCGGCAACTGGCC
>QHYO01000129.1:18616-29296 GCA_003224135.1 Acidobacteriota bacterium
AGGAAAAGCATTCGTGGCGGTGAATTGCGCGGCGCTGCCGGAAACGTTGATTGAGTCGGAGCTGTTTGGATACGAGCGCGGTGCCTTTACCGGCGCTGTGCAACAGCGAAGAGGGAAATTCGAGCAGGCGCACGGGGGAACGCTGTTCCTCGACGAGATTGGCGATATGAATCCGGTGACGCAGGCAAAAGTGCTGCGCGCGTTGGAAAATCGCACGATCGAAAGGCTGGGCGGTTCGCAGACGATTCCCGTGGATGTGCGGGTGATCAGCGCGACGCATCGCGATTTGCCGGCCGAGATACGCGGCGGAAAATTTCGCGAGGATTTGTTTTACCGGTTGCGCGTGGTGACGATTGAACTGCCGCCGCTACGCGCGCATAAAGAAGATATTAGCGTGCTTGCCGACACATTTTTGAAAATGCACGGAGCGCGGCTAGATCGCGCGCCGCGATTGAGCAAGGAAGTGTTGGCTTCACTTGAAGCTTACGACTGGCCGGGGAATGTCCGCGAATTGA
Organism: Acidobacteriota bacterium; assembly: GCA_003224135.1. Taxonomy (GTDB): domain Bacteria; phylum Acidobacteriota; class Terriglobia; order Acidiferrales; family UBA7541; genus Acidiferrum. Next base: position 19,132 of record QHYO01000129.1, read on the forward strand.
AAAACGCGCTGGAGCGCAGTGTTGTGATGTGCCGCGGCGAAGAAATTGTACTCGGAGACCTGCCGGGCGAGGTCGCGAGGGGGCAACCACTGACGAGCAAAGAGAGCGCGAATGGAGCCGATGCCGGAATGGGCGAGCGCGATTTTCGCGAAGCGAAGCGGAGATTCGAAGTCGCCTGGATTACGAAAGAATTGGTGTCCCATCGCTGGAATGTATCGCGCACGGCGGCGACGATCGGTCTGCACCGGCAAAGTTTACAGGAGAAGTTACGCGAGCTTGGCATTCGAAGACCTGGCAGGGAGCTGGAAGATGGGGCGGAGGAGTAGCGAGTGCCTGCAGACGTCAGGTTGGAAAAAAACGCTGACCACTCGGACCCTGTGGCAGGATACGTGACGGCAGGCGGGGCGAGCAGAAGATTTGGGTCGGACAAAGCGCTGGCTGAATTTGGCGGAAAGACGCTCTTATCGCGACTGTGCGAACTGGTACAGGCGGCGACTGGTTCGGTGCGAGTGGTTGCGCCGCAGGGACGTTACGTCGATCATGGCGTAACGATTGTAGAAGACCGCTGGCCTGATGAGGGTCCACTGGGCGGGATCGTTACGGCGTTGCTCGCAACCGAGGACTCCGGCAGCAAGCGCGAATGGAATTTGATCGTGAGCTGCGACATGCCCTTCCTGACGCTCGGATGGCTTGAGTATCTGTGCATGCGCACTCTGTCTAGCGATGCGGAGGTAGTTGTCCCACAATCCGCGTACGGCCTGGAGCCCCTGTGCGCGTGCTGGCGGACGGCGGCAGCAGCTCTTTTGCGGGCGGCCTTCGACGAAAATGTGCGCAAAGTGACCGAGGCCATGAAACGCCTGCGAATGGAAGTCCTTGACGAGACGCACTGGAAACGGTTTGATAGCGCGGGCCAGCTTTTCTGGAATATGAATACGCCGGAGGATTACGAATCCGCGTTGCGGACCTGGAGAACGGGACAGACGTGAGCGAAAGGGACACCACGACCAGCGGGGAATCGGCCGGAGAAAAATCCGTCAATTATTTTGAATTCCGCGAAGTTTCCAAGGCGTTTGACGACCGGCCGGTGCTGAATCAAGTCAGTTTCGCGGTGAAGCGCGGAGAAACCTGCGTCATCATGGGGCGTAGCGGAGTAGGAAAATCCGTTTCACTGAAACACATCATGGGATTTCTGCGCGCCGATTCGGGACAGGTTTTTATTGACGGCGTCGACGTAACGAATTATACAGAGCAACAATTCTACGAGGTGCGCCGCAGGGTGACCATGGTGTTTCAGTCCGGGGCGCTTTTTGATTCGCTCACGGTGCGCGAAAACATAGCCTTTCCGCTGCTGGACCAGCCTGGACTCTCCTACGAGGACGTTGAGGAGTACACAGACAAACTAGCGAAGGAATTGGAAGTCGAAGATGTGCTCGACAAAGTGCCGAGCGAATTATCCACGGGAACGAAACGCGCAGTGGCGATTGCTCGCGCGCTGGCGCAGAATCCGGAAGCGATTCTTTACGACGAGCCCACCACAATGGTTGACCCGATCATGGTCGGCCACATGAGTGACCTGATTTCGAAGCTGAAAGGTAAATTTCACCGCACGTCCATCGTTGTAACGCACGACACGCACCTGGCGCGAAAATTGGCGGACACAATTGTGTTCCTGCAGGAAGGCCAGGCGACGGTATTTTCTTCCTGGGCCGAGTTTGAAAATTCGCCTGATCCTTTCTTTCACAACTTCCTGATGCAGGATCAACTCATTCCGGCGCTGGATGTGACTTTGTGAGCCAGTCCGCAAACGGCTCTGTTGATCCACGCAGCCAACTTCGCCGCGAGATGGGATTCTGGGACGTTCTTTTCTTCAACATCGCTACTGTTCTGGGGCCGCGCTGGGTTGCTGCTGCTGCGCACAACGGCACTTCTTCGATCAGCTTGTGGATACTCGCCGCGCTTCTCTTTTTTGTACCGATGGCGCTGGTCATCAACGAACTGTCGTCACGTTTTCCGGAAGAAGGCGGGTTGTACGTCTGGTCCAAGGAAGCGTTTGGAGATTTTCACGGCTTCGTTGCGGGCTGGACCTACTGGGTGTACACGATTTTTTATTTTCCTGGGTTGTTGCTGGCCAGCACTTCCATGAGCGCGTATGTGATCGGTGGCAAAGGAGCGGAGCTGGCGCAGGACAGAACCTATCTGCTCGCGGGTTCAATGGGGCTGCTCTTCATCGCGGTGATGCTGAACATCATCGGCCTGAACGTGGGCAAGTGGCTGCAAAACGCCGGAGGAGTTTCCACCTATCTGCCGCTGCTCATTCTTGTCGCGATCGGTGGAGTGATATGGCTGCAGCACGGTTCGGTCACTCAGTTCACGTTGTCGAACATGATGCCCACGTGGAACTGGGACACTGTCAATTTCTGGTCTCAGATTGCATTTGCGTTTACCGGACTTGAATTGGTTTCCGCCATGAGCGGCGAAATCCGCGAACCCAGGCGCACCCTGCCGCGTGCAGCGCTGACCGCTGCGGCCTTGATCGCCGCAATGTATATCGTCGGAACGCTTTCCGTCCTGGCGCTGGTGCCGGCTGGTGACGTCGATCCAAAAAGCGGTGTGTTTCATGCGATCACGGTCGGATCTGTCGCGCTGAAAATCGGCTTCGTTGGTATTCTTGCCGCCTTGCTCGTCACAGTTGGCAACGCTGGCGGCGTTGGAAGCACAGTCGCCGGAATTGCTCGTGTGCCGTTCGTCGTCGGGATCGATAGGTATTTGCCCAAGGCCTTCGGAAAGATTCATCCGCGCTGGAAGACTCCTTATGTCTCGATCATCGTGCAGGCCGTTGCTTCTGCATTGGTGTTGTTGCTTAGCCAGATCAATGAGACGACGCGCGGCGCATATCAAGCGGTGATCGATATCACCATCATTCTATATTTCATTCCGTTTCTTTACATGTTTGCCGCGGCCATCAAACTTGCCGGACGTCCGGACCGCACGGCAAATCCTCAAGCGGTTCTGGTTCCCGGAGGCAAAGCGGGTGTGTGGATTGCTTGCACTCTGGCGTTTTCGGTTACGTTGTTGTCGATCATCGTTTCTGTTTTTCCGCCGGGAGATTCTTCGAACCGAAAGCTCTTTCTTATCAAAGTGATTGGCACCACGGTCCTGGCAGTCGCTGTCGGACTGATTCTGTATTTCTGGGGTGCAGCGAAGAAACGATCCGAACCATCTTAGCCGGGATGGCGACTGATCATTTTCGACGCTCCAGTGGGTTCTAGAATCCTTCTGAGACAAGACGGTCGAGCGTCAAGCGGCTTTGGGCTCCGTTGTTCGCGCGACCTTCCAAGTACCGCTCTACGTATTTCCCAAGAACGTCGCCTTCGACGTTGACGAGGTCGCCGGGTACGCGATCGCGAATATTTGTGTGTGCGTAGGTGTAGGGGATGACGGCGATTTCCGCGATGTGGTTTTGCCGGCGGGCAACGGTAAGGCTGATTCCATCGATGGTGATGGAACCTTTCGAGACGATGTAGCGTGCGAGGTCTCGCGGCACTTCCACGCCATACCACCAATTGTCACCTTCAGCAGTGAGATGCGCGACGCGGCCGGAACCGTCCACATGGCCAAGAACGAAGTGGCCGCCAAATTCTTTTCCTGCGGCGAGAGGCTGCTCGAGATTTACGTCAGCGCCAGTCTTCAGCGAGGCAAAAGAGGTTTTGGCGAGAGTTTCGCCAGAAAGGTCCGCGGAGAAGTTTTCGTCGTCGCGATGCGCGACCGTGAGGCAGCAGCCATTGACGGCGACGCTGCCGGAGACCGCGAGGTGCCGCGCGAGCGACGGAGCGTAAACGGTAAGTTTGCCGCCTGTAGGGCTCACCTCCAGGTGAGCGATTTTGCCGAGATGTTCAATGATGCCGGTAAACATGTGCCTTTGGCGGATGTCTCTTTCAAGATAGCAGATTTGCGGATTCAGCCAAATTTAAGGGCGTGCCACGAACCGATATGTCGGTTTCATGCGGCCGCTACAAAAACCTTACTAGAATTTAGTAAGATTGCGTGCACTAAACAATTGCTGTTCCAAGAGGCGGCACTCGATCTGATGACCAGCGAATTCGGGATTTTTTAGATGGCGCGGCCATGGCGATCGGGGCGGCTACGCTTGGTCTGCATGGCTCGGTGCCACCATCTCGCGCGGATGAACTGCCTGCATATCCGCCTGCGCTGACCGGGCTACGAGGAGATCAGGACCGGTTCTTCGAATATGCGCACAGACTGCGCGACGGAAAATCCTGGGAGACCTTTGGATCGATTGAAGAAGTGCCCGAGCTGTACGACTTGGTCGTGGTTGGCGCTGGAATCAGTGGGCTGGCGGCGGCTCATTTTTACCGGGAGCAGGCGGGCAATAGTTCGCGAATCCTGATTCTCGATAATCACGATGATTTTGGCGGACATGCGCGGCGAAACGAATTTGACGTCAAAGGAAGATTGCTGCTTGCGAATGGCGGTACGCAGTCGATCGAGAGTCCGGGTGAGTACAGCAAAGTTGCCAAAGGCGTGCTAAAGGACCTGGGAATTGACGTGCAGAAGTTTTATCAGAATTACGATCAACGACTCTATGCGGACCTTGCCACTGGGTGTTTTTTTGACAAGGAAACTTTCGGCGCGGACAAATTGGTGACCGGAATGGGCACAACACCGTGGGCCGAATTTCTCGCGAAAACGCCACTTTCTCCAGCCGTGCAGAAAGATATCGCGCGGCTGTATACAGAAAAGAAAGACTATCTGGCGGGGAAGAGCAAGGCGCAGAAAATTGCTTTGCTGAAAACGATTAGCTATGCGGATTTTCTGACGAAGCATTGCGGCGCACTTCCCGAATCGCTGCCGTTTTTCCAAAAATATTCGCATGACCTGTTCGCGGTAGGTATTGAAGCGATTTCAGCGTACGGCTGTTACAGCAACGCTGACGACTACGGGTCATTTGCATACGCGGGGTTCAGCGGACTGGGACTGGGCACGGAGGAGAAAGAAGAGCCTTACATTTTTCATTTTCCCGATGGCAACGCCACGATAGCCCGGCTGCTGGTGCGGGAGTTGATTCCAAGAAGCATCCCTGGGAATTCGGTGGAAGATGTGATCACCACGAAGGCGGACTACAGCAGACTCGACGCTGATGGAAATGCCGTGCGCCTGCGTCTGGGCAGCACGGTGGTGAACGCAAAACAGAATCACGCAACCGGAGCGACGCGGAATGTAAGGGTGTCTTACGTTCGCGAGGGGAAGTTGAAGCGTGTGAGCACCCGCCATTGCGTGCTGGCCTGTTACAACGCGATGGTGCCGTATCTCTGCCCGGAACTGCCGTTAGCGCAAAAGAAGGCGCTGCGATACTGCGTGAAGGCGCCGTTTCTTTATTCGCATGTGGCGATTCGAAACTGGCGGCCGTTCCAGAAACTGGGGATTCACCAGGCCATGGCGCCAGGCGGCTATCACTCATTTGTCGCGCTGGATTTTCCGGTGAGCGTCGGGAAGTACAAGTTTCCGAGCAATCCAGAAGAGCCGGCGGTGCTGTTCATGTTGCGAACGCCCTGTAGTCCGGGAGCGCCGCGTCGAGATCAATACCGTGCTGGACGGTATGAATTGTTAAGCACGAAATTCGAGACGATTGAAAAAAACATTCGCGATCAATTGCAGCGGATGTTTGGTGATGGGGGCTTTGATGCGGCGGGAGATATCGAGGCCATCACCGTGAATCGCTGGGCTCACGGGTACGCGTATGAATATGATTGGTATTCGGATCGCGATCTGCCGCCCGGACCTCGGCCAAATGTGATTGGACGAGCGCCCCATGGAAACATCACCATTGCGAATTCCGATTCGGCGGCGCGGGCGTACACGGACGCTGCCATCGACGAGGCGTATCGCGCGGTGCAAGAACTTCCCGGGATCGGCAGCGCGTCTGGCGCGCGTATTCGATGACGCCCCAAGAGAAAAATTATTGGCTGGAGACAGTCGAAGCGCCGCAGATACTCGTGCGTGAATTGCCGGAAACCGTGGACGTTGCCGTAATCGGTGCGGGATTCACCGGATTGTCCGCGGCGCGCACTTTGGCGAAGCGTGGTGCGAAAGTGGCAGTGCTCGAAGCTGAGAATGTTGGATGGGGGGCGAGCTGCCGCAACGGCGGCATGGTGCTCACCGGATTGAAGCTCGGCGCGCCGGCGCTGATCGCCCGATATGGAAGAGAAGCCACGAAGCGGATGTACGCGGCCTCGCTCGAATCGATCGATTCCGTTGAGGCGATCGTGCGCGAAGAAAATATCGACTGCAATTTTTCGCGTTGCGGTCATTTGGAAGTCGCATGCAAAGCGAAGCACTTTGACGGATTCCGGCGCGGCGCGGAGACGATTGAGCGAGAATTTGGACACCAGCTTCGAATCGTGGAGAAAGCGGATTTGCCGGGCGAAATTGGCTCGCCGATTTATCACGGCGGAATGGTGGACGGAGTGAGCGCGGGGGTGAACCCGGCGCGATACGTTGCAGGACTTGGCAGTGCCGCGGCACGAGCCGGAGCGGAGATTCACGAGAAGACGCGCGTTCTCGACCTGGAACGGCAGACACAGAATGTAGGCTCCGGCTGGAAGGTGACCACGTCACGTGGGAGGTTGCACGCGGGGAACGTTTTGGTTGCCACGGGTGGCTATACCGGTCAAGTCACGCGGTCATTGCAGAAGAGAATTGTCCCCATCGGATCATTCATTATCGTGACGGAGGCGCTTCCGGAAGCGCTGGCGCACGAACTGAGCCCGCGCAACCGGATGATTTACGATTCGAAACACTATTTGTATTACTACCGCCTGACGCCCGACAGAAGGATGTTGTTCGGTGGACGCGCAGCTTTTTTTCCCGAAAATCGGAACACAGTGAGAGAAAGTGCTCAGATTTTGCGCGAGGGAATGATCGAAGTGTATCCGCAACTGCGCCAAACAAAAGTGGAGTATGTCTGGGGCGGTACCCTGGATTTTGCCTTCGACATCATGCCGCACGCCGGAAAAATGCACGGCATGTACTACTCCGTTGGATATGCGGGACACGGAGTCGCGATGGCGACGTCACTCGGACAAAAAGTCGCTGAAGCGATTCTCACTGGTTACGACGAGAATCCCTTTGCCCGAATTCCATTTCCCGGCGCACCGCTAGGGCTCTACAACGGAAAACCGTGGTTTCTGCCGTTTGCGGGGGCCTGGTACAAGTTCTTGGATTGGGTCAGCTAGCGCGTGACCGTTAAAAAAATTAGCTACCGCTAAAACTTGCGCGAGTGTTCTTTTGCCCAGCGTTCCACGACCACTTTTTTGTCCGTATAAAACTCGATCGCGTCGCGGCCCTGCCCGTGCATGTCGCCAAAAAAACTATCTTTCCAGCCACTGAAAGGGAAGTACGCCATCGGCGCCGCGACACCAATGTTGATGCCGATATTCCCAGCTGGCGCTTCGTAGCGGAAACGTCGCGCCGCGCTTCCGTTTGAAGTAAAAAGCGATGCCTGATTCCCGAATGGATTCTTTTGCAGAAACGCCATCGCTTCATCCAAATCTTCCGCGTGAACAAGGCTCAACACAGGGCCAAAGATTTCCGTGTGCGCAAGTTCGCTGTCAGTAGGCACGGCGTCTAAAATCGTGGGCTTTACGAAATTCCCGGATTCATAGTTCGAAACACTTGCGTTACGCCCGTCAACGAGCACTTTTGCCCCGGACTTTTCGCCTTCGCCGATCAACGTTTCGATGCGGCTCTTGCTCTGAGGAGTGATGACGGGGCCCATCTGCACACCTTCGTCGAGGCCGTAGCCGACACGTAGTTTCGCTGCGGATTCGGCGATGGCGTCACGAAACGTTTTCTGTGCATCGCCAATGGCCACCGCGACGGAGACCGCAAGGCAGCGTTGACCGGCGCAGCCGAAGGCGCTGTCGCTGATAATGTTCGTCGCCATGGTCATGTCGGCATCGGGAAGAACGATGACAGGATTTTTGGCTCCGCCCTGGCACTGCGCGCGTTTTCCGCTCGCAGCAGCGCGAGCGTAGATGTATTTCGCCACGGGTGTCGAACCGACAAAACTGACCGCGCGGACTTTCGGGTGATCAAGGATCGTGTCAACAGCCGTCTTGCCGCCGTTAACAAGGTTTACAACTCCCTTCGGCAAACCAATTTGCTGGAGCAATTCGAAGGTGCGTTTCATCGTCAGCGGCACGCGCTCGCTCGGCTTCAACACAAACGTGTTGCCGGTAGCGATTGCGTACGGAAGGAACCAGAACGGAATCATGGCGGGAAAGTTGAATGCGGTAATTGCGGCTACGACACCCATCGGCTGGCGAATCATCGTTTCGTCAATGCCGCGGGCGACGTCCTCAAGATTGTAGCCCTGCATCATCATCGGAATGCCGCATGCGACCTCGACGTTTTCGATAGCGCGGCGAAGCTCGGCTTTCGCTTCGCTGAGCGTCTTCCCGTTTTCAATCGTGATCAGGCGGCCCAATTCGTCGAGGTGCTCTTCGAGCAGCATTTTCAATTTGAAGAGCGGCTGAATTCGGTCTTCGGGAGGTGTGCGGCGCCATTCAGGAAATGCGGCTGCGGCAGCTTCGATCGCGGCGTTCACTTCGGCCACGTCGGCAAGTGGGACTTTTCCGAGAGCTGCGTGCGTCGCCGGGTTAACGAGATCTTGCCATTCGGTTGATTTGGAGTTGACCCATTCCCCACCGATGAAATGCGGGATGCGGACGTCGGAAACTGCTGTGGCACTCATGAGATACCTCTGCGGTCGCGGAGAATATGCGAGGAAGTAAGAACTTACATGTTTCGATTAAAGTCTAGCGTAACTTCGCGAATCAGCCAACGAAAGATTGGTGCAGCTCAGAGATCGAAGTAGTTGTTAAGCAGTGCGTCGACAGCGAAATCGGGGCCAAATTCATGAAGAAGTTTTTCGCGAAACGTCACTCTCGAAATATCCGTTCCGACGCTGAACGGAACTTTCGCGTGGCGCGCCAGCCTTGGAGCGTAGAACAGGAACAGACGATCCACGAATTCCGCCGTCAGTGCTGAGCCGTTCAGGCGAGGACCGGCTTCGAGCAGGACATTTAGAATTTCCCGCCGGCCCAATTCTTTCAGAACCGTTTTTAGATCGAGTAGCCCGTGTCTAGAGCGCGCATTCGCAAGCTCGACGCCTGCGCCCTGCAATTTTTTCGCTTTCGGAGACTTCAGCGAAACGCCTGTAAAAACGAGCAGATCATCGTCAGCAGATTTCACGATCCGTGCCTGCGGCGACAGCCGCAGCCTGGTATCCAAAATTGCCCGCAGCAGCCGGCGGCGACGTGACAAGCCGCTGCGATCCGTGAGCAGGGGATCGTCAGCCAGAATTGTGCCGATGCCTGTTAATAGCGCATCCGACGCGTGGCGAAGTTTTTGAACCTCCGCGCGCGATTCCTCCGACGTGATCCATTCCCGCTGATTGGTTTTGTCTTGATTCGGAAGCGTGAGTTGGCCGTCCAGCGTCATCGCCGATTTCAGTGTGACGAAAGGACGTCCATTGCGGATCCAGCACGCGAAGCCGTGATTGAGCCGACGCGCCTCGCCTTCGCAGACGCCCGTGTCCACGATGACGTCAGCGGCGCGCAGCACGTCAAACCCTCGGCCGGCAACTTTGGGATTCGGATCCTGCGTCGCCGCAACCACCCGCGCGATACCCGCCTTGACCAGCGCCTGTGCGCACGGTCCTGTGCGGCCAGTGGTGTTGCATGGCTCAAGCGTTACGTATGCTGTTGCGCCGCGGGCCCTCTCGCCCGCCGTTTTCAAAGCGACGATCTCTGCGTGATCGCGCCAATCGTACTGATGAAAGCCTTCACCGACAATTTGTCCGCCGTGAACTCCATTGCCGACGATGACGCAGCCGACGGTGGGATTTGGGCTCGCAAGGCCCACGCCTTTGCGCGCAAGCTCGAGCGCGCGTTCGATGAAGCGAATGTCATGCTCGTTCATCAGCTAGTCGAACAGGGAAGCAGCGTAGGTTTCGGCGTCGAACGGAACCATATCGTCAATCTTTTCGCCGGTGCCAACAAAACGAATCGGCAATCCAAGCTCGCGGGAAATCGCGACAACAATACCGCCTTTTGCGGTTCCATCCAGTTTGGTAAGCACAATT
>QHYO01000753.1 GCA_003224135.1 Acidobacteriota bacterium
GGATTTATCAATGTCATCCGATGATTACATTTCTTCCCACTTTCGCCAGACGTCTCTGCAGGACGAGAAGTGTCGTTACTCAGCTTGAGAACGAAAATGGTCTTAGCGGTATACCGTCGAATGAGGGGCTCGGCGCCCGGTTAATGAGAGGGCTGATCGCACGGTTTGTCGGTCGGAAGGATGTTCATCCTAGCTATGGAACATTGTTGCGCGATAGCAGCCACATCATCGCACTAAGCGCACGTCATTTGGATGTATTTGCAATGGCATACTCCGGTGTTCGCGCGAAAGCTGAGATTATTCCTGCCCCTTCATTTGTCCGTATCCCCGACGAAGATGCTGGTGCCGCGCGCCGTCGTGGCCGAGACGTGTTGCGCCTCCAAGAACACGAAATTGCGATTGTTTATTATGGCTTTTTATATCCACTGAAAGGAGTAGAAACGCTCATTACCGCCTTCAGCCAATTACCGGATAACGCGCGGTTGCTGATAGTCGGCGGCCCTGAGGACGAAGTTTATGCTAGAAGTCTGCGTGAGTTGAGTCTTAAGGCCGGAAGAGCGGATCATATACTGTGGATTGGCCATTGCGATGATGAAAAGTCCTCCCTTTATTTATATGCCGCTGATATCTGCGTCCTTCCGTTTAATGTGGGCGTTCGTTTAAACAATAGTTCGTTTGCGACTGCCGCAGCGCACAGCCTGCCTATTGTCACCACACGAGGCGAAATGTTGGAAGAGCCCTTCATTGATGGAGAGAATGTTCGGCTTTGTCCACCAAAGGATCCCGCCGCGCTAACAGAGGCCATAAACGAATTGATTAACTATCCAGAACTACGATCACGTTTGCGGTTGGGAGTGCAACGATTAACGGAACAATGCTTTGCCGCAGATAGGATTATCAGCTCCACTTTACGCGTACTAACAGACCCCAGTTCAGTCCCTGATGCGCGGAAGCCATGACGGCGCGGACTATTGCGTTCACCTGCCGTAGTTTCACCCATTCTAGCCTGCATTATTCGCGAAAGTGGAACGCCGAACAGTTTTTTTGAGAGCGGGACAAAGATGTGACGACGGGCAGAATTTTGTTAGACCGGGAGACTGATTCTAAAGTTCTTAGCGAGATTCATAGTCGGATTTTTAACGCGTAACGAGACACCACGAGTAAGAGGGTGACAAAGGTTAGTTTGGGGTTGAAAGAAGTGGGAGGCTTAGCCGCTTTGCGCGCCCAAGCTCAAGGCCAGACGATGAAAGGTAGCGAGGTACGGAAAGGACCGGGGCAAGTGCAACACGATGCGACGCACCGAGACCACCACCTGAACGCCCAGCTTCAAGAAATGTTCGCGCAAGGTCGAGACTTGCGCCCGGGCGTGGCGGGTCGGTGCCAGGTGCAGGCGCATCTCTTGCATCAGCACATACGCCGCCGCTGTCAGCAGCACGCGGAAGGTGTTCGCCAAAAAGTTCGAGCAACTGGTCCGGCCGATCTGCATGCCATCGTGCAATTCTTTAATTCTGTTCTCCACGTCGCCTCGCTGACAGTAAGTCTTCTCGTAAATCCACTGCGGACTCTGTTTTAGGTTGGTGACCACGAAGCGCGGGTTATCCTTCGGTTCCTTGTTCGCGGCGCGCACCACCTCGGCTTTGTAGATGATGCGTCGTTTCCACGGCCAAGTCTTTTTGGTAGCGTACCGGCACTCGCCATAGACATGCTCGGTTTGCCCGGAAATCTCCGACGCATGACGAGACCGTTTCATTGCGGACTTCACTTTACGCTTCAACACCGCATTGGCGGCCAGGTTCACGAGGTATTCCACTTTCGGTTCGCAATCCAAAAAATCCAGGACTTCCGGAGATGCGAAGCCGCCGTCGAGTCGCACCCGGATTCTGGCCTTGGGAAAGGCATTGCTCACCCGTTAATCAGACGGCGCAGAATCCCGAGCGCACCCAGCGAGCCAGTCGCATTCCCACGCCGCAACACCGCCGCCACCAAGTACTGCTCCGCCTCCCCATTAAAGGTGAGAAAACAAACCATCGGCAAGTAACAGTAGCTATCGTAGTGGCGGTTGAAAAAAGTGAACTGTTGCTGGCCGTGCGTGGGGTCGTCGGTGGGATCCAGATCGATGGTGATGCGACGGGCGCGACCATGCAGACGCTTACGATGTCGTGCAATGACACAGTCCGCCAACGCTTCCGTCATGCGCAACAGCTCCTTGCGATCCGGAGCATTTTCAAAGCGCGACAGGGTAGGTTGCGAAGCCAGATCCTCGCCGTCGACGGGATCCCGACCGACCAGCAACTTGTGGATCGGATCCGATGCCAGCCGCGCCGCATCGTTGGCGTCTTCATATCCCAACGCAAGGGCCATGACCCGCTGAGTAATCAACTCACACAACTCATGCTGCACCTTACCCGCTTGCCGGTCATCTCTCAGACCAGCCGCCAATGCCGATGTCAGGCCTAACCGCCGCTCGGCGGCCTTGAGGAGAATTGCTCCGCCATCGGAACTACCCTGTCGCTGATCAAATTTCGCGACCACCGGTCGATCAAAAATATCTGGAAAAAGGAGACACTCTGTTATGGTATGTTCGTTCAAGCGAAGGCCTCGTTTTTGGTCTCAAACCCGCCTAGATAACGGATTTGTACCATAGCGAGGCCTTCCGTGTTTCTGAAATCGTGAATTTTCCGGGCTAGCCGCCTGCATCCGTTGGCTTCAAGACGACCAGAAACGAACGTTTAGGGTATGCGAAGATGAGCACTAATCTGTTAGATCTCGTTTCAAAATTTCGGGACGTCAACAACCGAGAAAGCGAAGGAGGGTTCTTTCGAACCCATGTACCTTGGGTAGGTCCAGAAGCTTACCTCAACATCATATTTAAACCAGCACCTAGCCCGGAAAATTCGTGATTTCAGAAACACGGAAGGCCTCGCTATGGTACAAATCCGTTGACTAGGCGGGTTTGAAATCAAAAACGAGGCCTTCGCTTGAGCGAACATACCATAACAGAGTGTCTCCTTTTTCCAGATATCTTTGATCGACCGGTGGTCGCGGCGTTTGATCAACGGCAGGGCAGTTCCGATGGCGGAGCGATTTTGCTCAAAGCCGCCGAGCGGCGGTTGAGGCTGACTACGGCATTGGCCGCCGGTCTGAGAGACGACCGGCAACCCGGTAAGGTACAGCATGAATTGAGTGAGTTGATTACTCAGCGAGTCATGGCCCTGGCGTTGGGATATGAAGACGCCAACGATGCGGCACGGCTAGCAGGCGATCCGATCCACAAGTTGCTGGTCGGTCGGGATCCGCTCGACGGAGAGGACCTGGCTTCGCAGCCTACCCTGTCGCGCTTTGAAAATTCTCCGGATCGCAAGGAACTGTTGCGCATGAGCGAAGCGTTGGCAGACTGCGTCATTGAACGACATCGCCAGCGTCTACATGGTCGCGCCCGTCGCATCACCATCGATATGGATCCCACGGACGACCCCACGCATGGCCAGCAACAGTTCACCTTTTTCAATAGCC
>QHYO01000127.1:0-1591 GCA_003224135.1 Acidobacteriota bacterium
TGCCTTCGTGGGTTCTCGCAATGTAGGGTCCATGTTCTATCCAGATTCCGTTGGCGTTGCGTTCTTTGACGACACGTTTCGATCCATATTCGTCGACCCAAAAGGTGAGCGAGAGAAACGTAGCCGCAACTTGCGGATCGGTCCTCCGCAACCATGCCGAGCATGCGTTTTCGCCGTCGAGAATTTCGTAAACCGCTTCTCGAGCGCGACTGATGTTGGTCGCCGCCTCACCGATATCCCTGAGGCCACCTTCGTCAACAGGCTGCACGCCGGGTGCGAGCTTGCTTGTGGGCAAATAAGGCGACCGCACAGGCGGACGAACTGCCTCGTCTTTCCACGCGATTTCCGAAGACTGCTCTTTCGCTAGAAGTTGTTCACAAAATTTGATCGCCTCGCGGATTGCCTCAGTCCGTTCCGCGCTGGCGAAGGGCGACATTTCTCCCTCTTTCCCCGGTTTCCCCGGCTCCGCCGCGAAGGGGCTCGTCGCTGCCTCTCTGCACTTTCGAAGATCGTCCATAGCTCGCGGCAAGCTGGAGAAGGCTTGCGATTGAGAAAAAACGGGAGGAGCGGAAAGCAGTGAAATTACGAGTAATGATGTGAGAACAAAATTCTTGCGAGCGCACATACAGCCCCCAATCGGACTCTTGCTTCACCACAGTCCGTTTGCTGGAGCTGTCGCGATACCGCCCACTCGTTTGCGGTCCGGCAAACGCCGATCCATTACCCTTGCTGTGATGTACGCGCAGCAACAGGAATGGTTTGATTAAGGACAGGGAATTTATCGACGATTGAGTTGCGACTTAGAGAGGACAACATCTAAAAGAGGTCAGTGAGGAGCTTCCAGTAGAGACGACGTCGTGTTGAGAATGAACTCATGACAGCGATTACGAATATTACGAAATTACCTGTGGTAGCCCTGCGCTATTTAGGAGAGGCTGGCGCGGATCCAGGCTGCGCAGGTCAACGCGAAGAAAACCGCTGCGTGGACTGTCCAGATCGGCAATCAGTCCCATAACGATCGCGATCATGAGGGGCGATACGACGGCGATCAGCCAAAATCTTCGTCGTTGCCCGTAGCCGGACATGAGACAAGTCAACAGCGCAATGAACAGGAGCATCAGCCAAATGGTTGGAGGTATGCGGTTTTCGAGCGCGGTGAGGCGTTTTTCGCTGAGGTCGATGGTGTCGTTCACGGAAGCCACAAAGAGGGCGGTCATTGGAGTAGGACTCTGGCGCGCGGATTCCTCGGCCTGCTGCCAAAGCGAGGATTGCAGCGCCTTAGTGCGTTCGACTGCGGTCGTCAGCTGTGACTCGCCAGGAACGGCTTGCGAATACACCTGCCTTGCCTGAACGTAGGCGCGTAGTAGTGCACGGACCTGGCTTCGCTGTGCTTCCGGCAAGACACCGGCGCGAAGACTTGTGGTTCCAATTGCGTTCGCTTCGTCCATTACCGGCTGTTTGCGCAAATCGAAACGAGGCAAAGCCATCGCGAGGGTGAAGCCGAGCAGCAAGCTGAGCAGAATTCCGAGCGCGTCGCGCGATGCAGCGATCTGCTCGCGACGTTCTTCATCAATATTGGGACTGGTCAGGA
>QHYO01000127.1:1735-4038 GCA_003224135.1 Acidobacteriota bacterium
CCTGCGTTGCTCTGGTCACTGGCTGCTCGCGATTCAGCTTTTTCGCCTGCAGAATCAGCTGCTTTAGATTTGCGTCGTGCACGTCAGAGACCTCGCGCAATTTCACGTGGCGCAGATTTTTCCCCGTACCTTCCAGCAGCTTTGTGGGATCACGAAGAGATGTGCCGCGGGGGAAACCAAATGTGACATGGTGTTTCCCCACCATCAGATAACACAGCGCGCCATTCCAAACGAAAATCGGTATGCCCCAGGGATTGATGGCTTCGCCGGACTTCGGCACGGTTTTACGCACGAGCGCACGCACAGCGTCGGTTACCGGTTTGAGCTTTGCATTTTTCTTTTCGACGTAGGCGTCGATAGCGGCTCCGGCTTTGGCATCTTCCCGCATGATTGGACCTCCACACGCGCCGCACACGATGTGTTTTAGATTTAGCGAAAGTAGCCAGCCATCAATTCGGCGGCCCATGCCGGTTCGAGCACTTCGCCGCGCGGCGCAAATCCTTTGAGATAAGGTTTTACATCCAGCACGGGCGTTCCGTCCACAGCGTCGAGTTCCCTCACACGAATATGGAGTCCATCAACGGATTCGAGTTTGCAGGCGGTGACTCCGATGCGGTTGGGCCGGTGCTTCGAGCGTTGCGCAAAGATTCCCATCTTTGGCCAGCCAGGGCGCCCGCGCGGATGGCGCGCGCCTTTTTCAATTTCGTCTTGTGAAATTTTGTCCAGCACGAATAGCACTTCGACGTGCGAGTACTGGTCGAGGCCTAAGGTGCATTCCGGGCTAAACACTTGAGGGTCGAGCTCGATCGTGGCAAGTACGCCGCCCCAACAATCATCCGCCACTTCTTTTATCGGAGAACGCACAATCCCAATCGGTTTGAGCACGATGTTTTCTTGCTGGTTCATTCCAGCGATCCTAATGCTCCGGTGCGAACTTGAAACTCCAGCGAGTCGCTTGCCGAACGGGCTCTTGCTTTCTTTGGCACAGCAAGCACCAGCAAGCCGCCAGCGATGGTCGTGGCCGCCAGCATCGCCAATCCATATGTAAATGATCCGGATTTCGTATTGATATAGCCGAATAAATAAGGACCGGCAAATCCAGCAACACTACCGACAGCGTTGATCATTCCGCCTGCGGCTGCAGCCGCGGATTTGTTCAGGATCTCCGTCGGCATGGCCCACAATGCGGGTAGATATGCATTTCCCATGGTCACCAGCGTGATCAATACCATCAAGAACGGAATTGAATTCGGGTGCAAAGCGAGACCCGATAATCCGGTCGCGGCGATCAGACAGGGCACAGTGCAGTGCCAGCGGCGCTCCCGATCTTTGTCGGAATGCCATCCGTTAAAAAGCATGGCCGCAAAGAGTGTAGCGTACGGCAACGCGCCAAGAAGTCCCACGTTGGCGTCCGAATAACCCGACAGACGCTTGAGCATCGTGGGCAGCGAAAAAAGAAAACTGTAATAACCAAAATAATTCAGGAAGCATACGGCGGTCAGCAGCAAAATCGTACGGGACCTGAGTGCTTGCCCGATCGGGATCTCTTGCGCGATTGCAGTCTTTTCTTCCTTTAGTGTGCTTTCAAGCCATTCGCCCTGTTCCGGGGCCAGCCACTTTGCTGCTCTTGGCAAGTCCGTCAGATAGAAGAAGGCAACCACGCCCAGCAAAATTGCCGGCAACCCTTCCAAAACGAATAGCCAACGCCATCCAGAAATAGCGAAGAAACTGCGCCCCAGAATCAATCCTGCGATTGGCGATCCAATGACGAAAGACAGGGGAATGGCAGACATGAAATTGCTGGTGGCCTTTGCGCGGTCCTGCTGAACGAACCAATGACTCAAATACACGATGACACCCGGGAAAAACGCTGCTTCCGCAGCGCCCAACAAGAAGCGCGCCAGATACAGTTGTGCTGGAGTGTGCACCAATGCAGTCAGCGCAGTCATCGATCCCCACGCAATCATGGTCAAGGAAATCACTCGCCGTGCGCCCCAGCGCTCGACGAGCAATGCTCCTGGAACCTGCAAGGCCACGTAGCTGACGAAGAAGACGCCCGCTCCCATTCCAAATATGCGATCGCTGAAGCCAAGATCGCGGGCCATTCCGATCGCGGCGTAGGCCAGGCTGGTGCGATCGAGATAATTCGCAATGTATAGAGTGAAGAGAAAAGGGAGCAGCCGAAGCGCGGTGTGGCGCCGTGTCCGGTCCGCAAGTCCGCGCAGCGGAATCAAAATCGCGCGTGGGATAGCTGCTGCGACCACTCTAGCAAACCTCCGCTCGACCGATTGTGGCGGAGTATA
>QHYO01000128.1 GCA_003224135.1 Acidobacteriota bacterium
TTTATGCGCGCACTGCGGCGTCGGCCAATTGCCCGCCGATGTCGAACTGGATATCGAGAATACGGAATTCTCTCCCGGGGTGCGCCGCATGCAGGCGATAGTCGGCCAGGAGGCGCCCTTCGATCATGGCCGCGAACAGATGAAAGTTCTGGCCGGCCTGGAAGTGACTACCAAATCCGTGGAGCGTACAGCGGAGGCAATCGGAGCCGATATCGCTCAGCGCGAACAAGCCGAGATCCAGAAAGCCCTCCAGTTGGAGCTGCCCGTGGTTGTCGGCGAGCCGATGCGCATCATGTACGTGCAGATGGATGGGACGGGAGTTCCGGTGGTGAAGAAAGAGACAGTCGGTCGGCAGGGCAAGACGGAAGGCCAGCCGGCCCATACTCGGGAAGTCAAACTTGGATGCGTCTTCACCCAGACGACGTGGGATAAGGAAGGCTATCCAATCCGCGATCCCGATTCCACCACGTATACCGGAGCCATCGAGAGTGCGGAAGAGTTTGGCCGGCGAATCTATGCGGAAGCCTGCGGACGCGGCTGGAGCCGCGCACTCAAGAAGGTCGTCATCGGTGACGGCGCCGAATGGATTTGGAATCTTGTCGCCCTGCACTTTCCGGACGTTATTCAGATTGTCGATCTCTACCACGCCCGCCAGCATCTTTGGGAGGCCGCGCGCAAGCTGTACCCGAATGACGAAGGGAAACAAAAAGCCTGGATGAAGATCCACCAGAAGCGCCTGCTGGATCGGGGGAAAATCGAAAAGCTGGTTGGTGCACTCCGCTCGATCGAATCCGATAACCCCGAAGCAACGGAGAAGATTCGCACCGAGGCAGACTATTTTGAGCGGAATGCAGAGCGCATGCGATACCCCAAGTTTCGCGGCCAACACCTATTTGTTGGTTCGGGCGTCATTGAAGCCGGATGCAAGACGGTGGTCGCTTTCCGTCTCAAGAGGTCAGGAATGTTCTGGACCGTTCGAGGAGCCAACGCGATCCTGGCTCTCCGTTGCTGCCATCTGAATGGCGAGTTTGAAGACTACTGGGAGGAACACAGGGCGGCTTAACTTCCACTTGTAAGTCGCGCACCCATCAGTCAGGAGTAGGTCATTTTCATTCACTGTTAAGCCGGCAGCGGGTGTTGACGGTTACCAATTATTACTTCGAGCGCGAGACCTCGCGAGCTCAGCCAAAATAGCGGAACGTTTTCCAAAACTCCGGCCATGGCTTGCGTAGCGTGTGACAGACAAAAACATTGGGATGGTCGCGCGTTTCTTCATTTTCCACGCCGAAGCGGTTCCAAATGTGTGCCGCGAGCCTGCACGAGGCGAACTCCCCCTGAAGGTCGTCAAGATCTGCTCCCACAACGATTAGTGTTTGCGGCGGAGGATCGCCATAACCACGCTGCCAAAAAGAATTTACCCCGCTGATTGCTCGAGGAAGTCCGTACTGCGGTCCGTAAAGATTCACGGCGCCAGCTTCGCCGTAGTTTCCAGTCAGGATTCCCAACCGTGCGTGCTCTTCCGTGGAAAGCGAATCCCGAATTTGCGCAATGGTCTGGACAAGTTCCGGCCAGCCGAGTTCTTCGCGAAAATCTCCGTTGATTTTCATGGCATGCGCTGTCCATGTGGAGTTCGCGGGCGCAATGGGAAGCGTGATTGCCCCCATGATGACAACGTCCGCGACAAGCACCGCCCAAACCAGAACGCGAATTGACTTTTGTAGCTTGTTTCCGACGCGAACAAGCGCTCGTTCGCCCCACACGCTCCCTGCGGCGTAGAGCATCGGATATGCCGCGGCCAGATAGTACGCGCGGCCTTTCGCAATCACGAAAATTGCCAACGGAGTCAGGTACATCCACCCAAGCATGCGAAAGCGTTTGCCGTCACGCGAAAACAAAGTGAAATACAATCCCGCAATAAATAGAACAAACCCGAAAAGCGTGAACTGCAATTGTTCAGGAAGAAAATTCTCTGTACGGCCAATGCGCACATCGCGCGCATGAATATGCTGAAGAAAATCAAGTGAGATAAAGTGGTTCCTGGCCTGCCAAATAAGATTCGGCAAAAAAATCAGAATAGAGAGCGCAACTCCGTACCATAGCCATTTCATTTTAAGATAGCGGCGCGCGTCTGTGAGTACGACCGCGACGACGATTCCGATCGCAAAAAATCCCATCGTGTACTTGGTCTCAAGGCCGAGTCCGATGCAAGCTCCGATGGCGAGCCACCAGCGCGGATCTTCCGTCTTCAGCAACTTCACCACAAAATAAGCGGTCAGCACCCATAATAAATAGTCAAACGAGACATACTGCATCAACGCGCCGCCGGCCAGGCAAAACGGAATTGCGGCGACAGCGGCGACAACGATTGCTTCGGCCACAGCAGCGAAAAATCGGAAGCCGGCCAACGATGTTCCGAAGAGCATCAGCGACAATCGTGCGAAAAACGGCGTTACCGGCGGATAGGCCACGAACCCCCAGTCGAGATGCCGCGCATCTTCGAGCGTGGCCAATTCATCGCGATGGAATCCGTACTGATGTCCCGTGATCCAATGCACGATAACCGTAAGCGTGGCGACGTACACCAGGATGGCAGTGTCGCCCAGCCAAACGGATTTTGATTTGTTCACGACGGATGCTTCACCAGGCACGCATCGGTCTCCTTAGAAACAATGGCCAGTCGTGATCTTCGTCACTTGTGCTCAACGGCGAATGACAGAGTCTTTGAGAAAAATGGAAGAACCTTTGTTTCGATGCGGTCGGCGATGTGATTCAAATGATCCCCTTCGTAGATCTCGAAAGCGTGCGTGACGCTGTTGGCCTTCAACGTTTCGTCGAGAATTCTAATATTTGACGCAATCGGCTGGTCTTTGTCGCCAGCATCAAACGCAAAACCTTTCAAGCGCTTCAGATCGGTGATGTGCTGATCGACAGTAACGAGTGGAGCATTCGCGGCCCACTTTGCGGCGACCGCGGGCTGCCATTCTCCGTCATTCAAAGGCAAATCGAGATAGAGAGGAGGATTTTTCGGGTTCGGAGACCACGCTGCACCCGAAGCAAGCATCGCTTTCGCCATGAAGCCAGCTTTTTCAACTTCAGACGGATCCTTAACGGCGGCGGCCTGCTGCATCATCTCTGCCGTTGTTTGCCTTTCCGTCGCCGCCAGACAGCATGGGCTCAGCAGATAAATGCTTGAGAAAATCTCCGGGTGCTTCATTCCGATACGCATAGCGCCGTATCCACCCATGGAGTGCCCTGCTAACCCGCGGCTTGCAGCGTCCGAAATAGTGCGATAGTGCGCGTCGATGTACTGCACCAATTCCTGGGCGATAAAATCCTCCCAGTCGCCAATCGTGACGGAATTGGAGTACATGCTGCCAAAGTAGCGTGTGAAGGCGTTTGGCATCACAACGATCGTTTCGCGTGCTTCGCCGCTGGCTAAAGCCTTATCGATCACGGCGGGAAGATTGATCCAATGCTTGGCCAGGCCCATCCATTTCTCGTCGTTATCCGTAAATCCGTGGAGCATGTAAACAACGGGATACCGCTGGTGCACTGCCGATTTATAGCCAGGAGGAAGATAGATCGTGACATCGCGGTCTGGTAAATCGCCCTCGAGATTTCCCTCAAGGAATTTGCTGTGGACCTTGACTCTTTCGACGGTGCCTTTTTGAGCGCCGGCGAAAGGAGCCAGAACAAGAAACGTTGCCAGCAGCGCAGTTGCAAAAACCGTTCTGACCATTCTTTTTTCCTCGAAAAAGAGTTCGATGATGCACGAGCGATTGTGAAGCAAGCACTCTAACGCAAGAATTCTTCGAGCCGAACGCGGGAATCGGTCTTGGCGTCGCGATATTTCACAATCACAGCGGCGTATAGCGATAGTCCCCACTTCGCGCCCGCCGCGTGCTTCACTTCGCGTGCGCCAGGAACCACGATGGCCTGCTCGGGGATCACCAGCGGCTCATCATCGGCGGC
The DNA here is from genome assembly GCA_003224135.1 of Acidobacteriota bacterium. GTDB lineage: Bacteria > Acidobacteriota > Terriglobia > Acidiferrales > UBA7541 > Acidiferrum. The sequence goes on from QHYO01000128.1 coordinate 3,973, forward strand.
GCTGTACACGGTATCACGCACCAGGTCGTAAACAGGAGTGGAAGCGTTCAGGATGGTGCCGGTACCGAGCACCGCGCGCTTTTTAACGACAGTGCCTTCGTAGACGCCGGAGTTGCCGCCGATCATCACTTCGTCTTCAATGATCACTGGCATTGCGCCGACAGGTTCGATGACGCCGCCAATCTGCGCGCCTGCGGAGATGTGGCAGTTCTTTCCGACTTGCGCGCAACTGCCGATCAGCGCGTGCGAATCGACCATCGTGCCTTCGTCAACATACGCACCAACGTTGATGAACATCGGCGGCATGCACACGACACCGCGCGCAACATAACTGCCATCGCGAATGCTGGAGCCGCCGGGAACCAGGCGCACGCCGTCACTCGGATGTAGCGTTTTGACCGGATATGTGGATTTATCGAGAAACGGCTGCGCTGTGGGGTACGGCCCCATTTCCACGATGGACCCCATGCGAAAACCCAAGAAGATTCCTTTCTTTACCCACGCGTTCACGCGCCAGCCGGACGGCGAAGACGCATGCGGTTCCGCAGCGCGCACTTCGCCGGCGTTCAGCGCGTCCTTGAATTTTTGAAAAATGCGCCGGTCTTCTTCCGAATAGGTCTCTCTCAATGCGGCGTTTCGAAATACGGACCCAACACTCCCCGGTGGATGGTCAAATAAGTCCTCAATGAGGGACGCTAGCGACGGCAACGGAAGACCTCTCGACAAGCTCGAGCAAATCCAAAACGGTGTGGATGCGCATTCGATTTTCCACTCTTGGCGGCACCAACGGCAAGCGCCAAACCGGTTCGAGCAGGCCCATCAGAGCGAGCGCTGCCTTGACGGGAATTGGATTCGATTCGACAAAATTGATTTCCATCAAAGGCAGATACTTGCGGTGAATGGTACGGGCCTGATCAAATTCGCCGCGCAATCCGTGACGGCAGAGCTGTGCCATTTCCGCGGGAATCTCGTTCGCGGCGACGGAGATTACACCACGGCCACCGAGTGCAAAGAGTGGCAGCGTGATGGCATCGTCGCCGGAAAGTATTGTGAATTCGTTCGGTACAGCGTTGGCAAGCGCTGACATCTGAGAAATATTTCCTGAGGCTTCCTTGATGCCAACGATGTTTTCGATTGCCGCGAGCCGCTTGACGGTGGAGGGCTCGAGGTTTGTGCCGCAACGTCCGGGCACGTTGTAAAGCACAATCGGGAGCCGCGTAGACCGCGCGATCTCGCGATAGTGCTGGTAGAGTCCCTCCTGCGTGGGTTTGTTGTAATACGGCGTGACGGAAAGTAAACCATTGGCACCGAGAGATTCGAGCTCGCGTGCAAGCTCTGCGACTTCCTGAGTGTTGTAGCCGCCGGCGCCGGCGAGGACCGGAATTTTCCCGGCCGATTCTTCGAGCGTAATTTCCACTACCCGAAGATGTTCACGCCGCTTCAGCGTGGGATTTTCACCCGTGGTTCCGCATGGAACGAGAAAATCCACGCCTGCGTTAAGCTGGCGCTGAACAAGCTTTCGCAGCGCAGCCTCGTCCAGGGAAAAATCGAGCTGAAACGGCGTAACTAGGGCCGTGCCGCATCCAGTGAATTGCATCGTGACCTCCTGTTTCCGGAATTTTTTCGGGGCGAGCTACCTGAGCTCGTCCACGATTTCTCGAAATTCGAAAAAACCTCTTTTGCCCGTGAGCCAGCGCGCCGCGCGCAAAGCTCCTCGTACAAAGCCATCACGGCTTCGCGCGGTGTGGCGGAGCGTGATGGTGTCTTCGCTCGAATCAAAGCCGATTTCGTGGGTGCCCGGAACCGATCCAGCGCGATTGGCGCAGAGGCTCACGGGACGCGAATATCCGCCGCGCGAAATATCTTCAGCGAGGGCGAGAAGCGTGCCAGACGGCGAATCTTTTTTAGCGGCGTGGTGAATTTCCCAGCCCCAGGCGCCGTATGCTTCTTCGTGTGCAAGACGGCGAGCCGCTTCGGCAACGACGGCGCGAAAA
>QHYO01000756.1 GCA_003224135.1 Acidobacteriota bacterium
CTCAACACAAAAAGGGCCGCCTGACTGCCCGCGAACGCATCGCGAAGCTTATCGACCCTGGCTCCCATTTTTTCGAACTCGGCACATTCGCCGCGTTCGAAATGTACGAAGAATGGGGCGGGGCGCCTTCCGCAGGAACTGTCACAGGGCTCGCGCGCGTCTGCGGCCGCCTCTTCATGGTGATCGCCAACGACGCTACCGTGAAAGCTGGCGCGTTCTTTCCCATGACCGCGAAAAAAGTGATTCGCGCTCAGAACATCGCCATCGAAAATAGAATCCCCACAATTTACCTGGTGGATTCAGCAGGAGTCTTTCTGCCGCTGCAAGAAGATGTCTTCCCGGACACCGACGACTTTGGACGTGTGTTTCGCAATAACGCCGTGATGTCCGCAATGGGCATTCCGCAAGTCACTGCAATCATGGGTATGTGCGTCGCCGGTGGTGCCTATTTGCCGGTGATGTGCGATCACATTCTGATGACCGAAGGTTCCGGATTGTTTCTCGCCGGTCCGGCGCTCGTGCAGGCCGCCATCGGTCAGAAATCTTCCGCCGAAGAACTTGGCGGCGCAAAAATGCATTCTCAGATCAGCGGTACCGTCGATTTTCGCGAACCGGACGACGACGCCTGCCTGGCGCGCATTCGGGCACTCGCCGACAAAATGGGCTCACCAGACCCGCCAGTCTTCAGCCACACTGCGTCTCGCGAGCCGCTCTTCCCCGCTGAAGAGATTTACGGCATTTTTTCCAAGGAAGCTGCCAAGCAGTACGACATGCGTGAACTCATCGCCCGCATCGTCGATGGCAGCGAGTTTGAAGAGTACCGCGCCGAATATGGCGAAACGCTGCTCTGCGGATATGCACGCATCGGCGGCTGGGCCGTCGGCATCGTCGCCAATCAAAAAAAGCATGTGCAGACGCTCGCGCCAGGTTCGGATCAGAAGCGCATCGAGTTCGGCGGCGTGATTTACACGGAGTCCGCTGAAAAAGCCGCGCGCTTCATCCTCGATTGCAATCAAAACCGTATCCCTCTGATCTTTCTTCACGATGTAAATGGATTTATGGTAGGCAAAGACGCCGAATGGAGCGGCATCATCCGTGCCGGCGCCAAAATGGTGAATGCGGTCGCCAACAGCGTCGTGCCCAAAATCTCCGTCATTTGCGGTGGCAGCTTCGGCGCGGGACACTATGCTATGTGCGGCAAGGCGTACGATCCGCGCTTCATCTTTGCTTGGCCCACCGCGCGCTACGCTGTAATGAGCGGCGAAGCCGCCGCAGGCACGCTCGTTGAAATCAAGTTGAAACAAATCGAGCGCGAAGGCAAAAAAGTGGATGAGAAGGCAAAAAAGGAACTCTTCGAATCCGTCCGCGCAACTTACGAGCACCAGACCGACCCGCGCTACGCCGCCGCCCGCCTGTGGGTCGACGCCATCATCGACCCCGCTCAAACTCGCGACGCGCTCATCTGGGCCCTCGAAGCCGCCGCCCTGAATCCAGAAGTGAAGGAATTCAAGACCGGAGTGCTGCAAACATGAGTGCTCCAGGGAAAAAGTATTTTACCGTCGTCATAAGTCGCCGCACTCGCCTCTTTTTTAGATTCGGCCTTTTGTCATTACTTCTTGCTGCAGCTTTGTTTGCTTGGGGCATTTCATCCTGGAAACTTTTCTCGCATACGACCGGTGACACGGTCTTGGAAGTTGCCTTTAGCGCGTTGTTCTTCCTCGGTTTCACGCTCCTTTTTTGCTTTTTATTTTCATATGCAAGCGACAGCTACGATCTACGAAGGAGACCGTGGTGGATGCAGTGAAAATAATCGAGTGCCCGCGCGACGCGTGGCAAGGCTTGCAGGACGTCATTCCTGCCGACTACAAGGCCGAATACTTGAAAGAACTGGTACTCGCAGGATTCAAGCACATCGACGCAGTCAGCTTTGTTTCACCCAAGCACGTGAAGCAAATGGCAGACAGCGAAGAGGTGATGGCGAAATTCAATGCTGCCCTGCCCACAGGCATCGACCCGCCAGAAATCATCGGCATCGTCGTCAACGAAAAAGGACTTGAGCGTGCCCTCGCCACGCCCGGCGTCACAGCCATCGGCTATCCGTATTCCATCTCGGCTTACTTTCGAAGAGCCAACGCTAACATGTCGCGCGGGGAATCGCGTGCGCTCGTCGAAACTCTCAATAAAGAAAGCAAAGCCGCCGGACGCGGGGCCGTAATTTACATTTCGATGGCCTTCGGGAATCCTTATGACGAACCCTGGGGCCAGGAACTGGTCGAAGAAACGCTCGAGTGGCTGAAGGATATTCGCGTGCGAACCGTTTCTCTTGCGGACACTGCAGGCAATGCCACACCACAAATCGTCAGCGAAGTCTTCCAGCGCGCGAACGAACACGTGGCGGGCATGGAGCTCGGTACTCATCTCCACAGCCGTCCCGAAGACGCCGAAGCGAAAATTCTCGCTGCCTATCAAGCGGGGTGCCGCCGCTTTGACGGCGCATTGACCGGTCTTGGCGGCTGCCCGTTCGCCGGAGACGAACTCGTTGGTAACATTCGCACCGAAGATATTCTGTCAGCCGTCAGGAAAGCCGGCGGTGATCCGGGCCTCGATGAATCGCGACTGGAAAAAGTTTTCGCGATGACCAACGATATTCGCATGAAGTACGCCCACGCCCCCATTGCAAGTTAGCCCAAGGGAAAGCTGGCCCGTTGCCAAGCTTGAACGATGCGAACGAAGGAGGATCAAAAATATGTATTCCACACTCCTGCTGGACTATACTAGCGAAACTGCGACCATCACCTTCAATCGCCCTGAAAAACGTAACGCCATTTCCACCATGATGATCGCCGAGCTGCAAACGGCTCTCGACGAAATCGAGAAAAAACATGT
>QHYO01000755.1 GCA_003224135.1 Acidobacteriota bacterium
AGAGAAAAGACTCGCTTGCCGCTCGCATACGTGACTTCCACCCCGCGTGAAATATTTGAGTGGGCAGCGTTGCGAACGCGAACGGCTGTGCTATTGAGACGGATGCGAATCGGCGAATTATCGGTATCCAGCCGGTCGTAACGGACTGGAGCGGTGACGATGTCCTCGACGGAATTCCCCGGAATGGCTGAGGGAATCAACGCGCGAACGAGCAGGCGCGCGATCGAGGCATTTCCATCCGGAAAGTGAAATCGATCTGAGCCACCGTTGGCATATCCGCCGGCGGAATAGCTCATGCGTGGGGCCGCACCGGGCTCAAGCTGCAATCCTTGAAATCCTGGTAGGCCAAGCGCCCAACAATCGAGCGCAGGCTCAGCATCGATTCCAACGCCCCACTCGCCGTTCGTGCGTGTCTGATAGAAAGGGATAACACTCGGTTCTACTTTGGCAATGTTGAGCAGAAAGTCTTTGTAGCTGATGCGTGATAGGCGATCTTTTTTTTCCGCGGAAGTCAGTCCGGGAAGATAGTCAATTTTCGCTCGCTCAATCAGAAGAATGTCGCGGCGAGCCGGTCCTTGGAACGGTGTTTTTGCGAGAAATTCTTCTAGCTTGGCCGTGTCCGGAGCGTCTCCAGAATTTTCTCTGTCCTCCGTCGCGGCCTCGACGACTAACCGGTCCGCGCCGAACGTTTCCCCATCGAAGAAAACTCCCGTCCCAAGTCCAAGCGATTTGTAGAGGTCGTGGTCGCTGCACTTCTTGTCGAGCGCCACCGCGTCGATTCCCAGCTTCTTCATCAAGCCGGCGGCTTCCGCGCTGTATGGCGTCGGGCTGTCAATTAACATCGTGCCGCCGTTCAAGAGTTGCAGCTTCCCGCCGAGGTGAAATTCGTTGCGCTTGGCATGGCCGCCGAAGTCATCGTGATTTTCAAGGACTAGAATCCTTGCTCCTGATCCTGCGCGTTCTCTGTAGAAATACGCCGCAGCAAGGCCGCTGATTCCGCCCCCGACGATGATTAAATCGTATTTTTCTGAGACACGTTCGGGAGCGGCCGCATTCTTCCAAAATGTGCCATCACGCAAACTATGAGCGATTTCAAAAGACCCTGAATGGCTGCCGCGGAGACCAACCGAAGTCGGAGGATCATAGCCGGTCCGATTTTGCGGCTCGTGCGAATTTGTTCGGCCGGCGCGATCGATTTCCGGCAATAAGGCGGCGCCAATCGTCATCGCAGCACCGTTCAGAAAATCTCGTCGCGGAATGGCGCGATCCATTCCAAGTTCACGATCTGTAAATTTGCTGCGATCTTGGTCTGTCATTTTTGAGATGCGGTCGGTGCCGGGAAGAACTCCTTCACGCCGAGTGCAATTCCTCAACCGCGCGCCACGCCTGGTCCATGGCTTGATCCGTGTACGCGGCTGCGCCCGCGTCGGAATTCGCTATCGCAATTCGGCCAAAACGTTTGCGGCCAAGCTCGCAGGGACTCTCGCCTTTGGCCCATTCCGGATCGAATAGGAAATTGTATTCGTACGCGTATCCATGCGGCCAGCGATTGACGGTGATGGCGCTGATGTCCTGCGCGGGATCAAACCCCGCACCGCCAAAAACGCGCGCAAACTGGTCGCGGATATTTCGCTCAAATGTTTCGAATGGCGTGGACAGCAAATCACCGCGGCCTGCGCGGTGTTGGTCGCGCTCCGGCAGACCTGGAAGACACGGAGTGCGCTCCATTCGAACGAGAATGGGCTCATCGGGATTCTTAGGAGACTCGTAGCCACCGATGTCCACGCAAAGATCGAGATTCATCTGATGGTGGTACATGCCCGGACACACCACATTTTGCACACCGAGCTTTTCGAACGCCTTCCAGTTTCGGATCGCGACCGAGGTGTACACCAGCGGTACTTTCACACCATAACGCAAAGCTTCTTTCTGTTTTTCGGGAAGCTCGGGGCAGAGATACGGAATCATCATGTTCCAGCACGCCATGATGACGTACTTTCCGTGCGCGGTGCTTAGCTTCCCGTCGCGCACGTAAATCACGTCAAGCTGTTTGGCCTTCGCGTCATTGCCTGCATGATGTGCGGCAACGACAATACCGCTGAGGCGAATCCGCACCGGTGAATCCGCCCGATCGAGCTGCGTGTAATCGAATTTTGCGGTGACGATATCCTCTGCGTCATGACCGGGCGCAGCTGCGGGGATCAATTTTCGAACTAACATCCGCGCGATCGTGGCGTTTCCGTCGGGAAAATGAAATTCGTAAGGCTCTTTGGGGGACGCAAATCCCATCGGCGTATAGCCCATGCGCGGATGAGCTCCGGGCTCGAGCTGCAGACCCTTAAATCCCGGCTGGAAGAGCACCCAACAATCCAGCGCAGGGACCGCATCGATCCCTACTCCGAAAAGTCCATGAGTCCGAGTTTGGTAAAACGGAATTACGTCGGGATGCACTTTGACCACGTTGAGCAAATAATTTTTATAGCTAATGCGCGAAAGCTTGTCCTTCTTCTGCCTCGACGTTAAGCCAGGAAGGTAATCGGCCGCCTCGGTCTCGACTCTCAAGATATCCCGCTGCGCTTCCACTGAAAGAGGTGTCTTGACGAGAAAAGCTTTCCATTCCTCCGGCCCACCGCCACCCATCCAGCCACCTGGGGCGTGCGTAACCAGCCGGTCCGCGCCAAACGTTTGCTTGTCAAAGAAGACCGCATGGCCGAGATTCTTGTAAACGTCACTGCGGTAGCACTTTTTCGCGAGACTGGCGGGATCGATTCCCAGTTCGTCCATCAATCCCCGTGCGACCTCGCTGTATGGAAACGGTGACTCAACTGCCCAGGTTCCTCCATTTGCCAGCAACATGCGGCCGTTCGCGCGCAACTCGTTTCGTTTCGCATGGCCGCCAAAATCGTCGTGATTGTCGAGAATCAGAATTCGCGCGTTCGGA
>QHYO01000757.1 GCA_003224135.1 Acidobacteriota bacterium
AGCCGGCAGTTCGATCAAGCTGGCCAGGTGCAGGCCAAACAGAAGTTCCTGTGTGGCCAGGACGAAGGCCACTGGTTCGTCGCGGCCATTCCCGAGGATGAGCCAGTGAGTACCGTGGCGGGAGCGCAGATCGCACTTAAGCCGGAGGAGGTGCGGCTTCGTGAGGAAGCGTTGGGACTCAGGCGAAAGCATGGTTTCCGGCGTCGAAACGCGGCATTTGTTCGCCAGCGCGAATGGTTCTTTGTCCCGGCGAAAAATATCGAAGCCGATCCCTTGCGGGTCTTGCATTACGAACCGTTGTCTCGCGGCAACGGAAGCAAGCCACATTGGGCCGAATTTTGCTACCGCAGCGGCGGCGAAACGGTGTTCGTGTCCGGCAAATATCCGCGGGGCTTGACTTCGATGGAGTACGACGCGTTGCCGGAAAGCGAACGCAAACTTGGCTTCCGAATGATGAAGCGGGATGCCTTGGTTTACGTTCGGGGTGAGATTACCCACCCCCACCCTGACCACAGGACGATTTGTCTTGAGGGTTGGCATCGCGTTTTGATGAACACCGAGAATCGCTCGATGGCCATGCGCTTTCTGGCGTTTCTCGATTAAACCGGAGTGAATTGCTCCGGAACAAGATTCCGGAGCGAAAAGCACCGAGAGAAAGGAGCGAGGCTGAAAATGACGAAGATGAACCTATGGAAGCGCATGTTTCCGGCGAAAACACATGAAGGGGCGGTGGCCCAGCGGGTCGATGCGCGGCGCGAACTGCGGCGCACGGTGCTCACTTGCCTACTCTGGGAAGACACTTTCTACGAGAAGGGCAACGACATCGCGAAACGCATTGCGGAACTCGTGGCACGCAACAAGCCCGAGGACGTGGCCGCACTCGCGCGCGAAGCCCGCGACACCATGCAACTTCGTCATGTACCGCTTTTCCTTGTCCGCGAACTTGCGCGGCGCAAAGGCGCAGGCCGTCTCGTGGCGGAAACGATCGAGCACGTGATCCAGCGCGCGGACGAACTCGGTGAGTTCGTCGCGCTCTATTGGAAAGCGCGCAAAGAGCCGCTCTCCGCCGGTGTAAAGCGCGGGCTGGCCGCGGCGTTCACGAAGTTCGACGCCTACCAGCTGGCGAAGTACAACCGCGAAAGCACAGTGAAGCTGCGTGACGTTCTGTTCCTCTGCCACGCCAAGCCGAAAAACGCGGAGCAGGCCGCACTCTGGAAAAAGCTCGTCGAGAACACGCTCGAATCTCCCGACACGTGGGAGGTTGCTCTGTCCGCAGGGAAGGACAAGCGCGAGACCTGGGAGCGGCTGCTGCGCGAAGGAAAGCTTGGTGGGATGGCGGTGCTGCGCAACCTGCGGTTGATGCTGGCTGCGGGCGTTGCGCCGAAACTGGTTGCGGATCGACTGGAGAAGGGCATCGCCCGCGCTCTGCCGTTCCGCTTCGTCACCGCGGCGCGGCACGCTCCGAAACTCGAGGAAGCGATCGAAAAAACGATGCAGAAGGGCATCGCGGGACTCGATGTGCTGCCGAAAGTTACGGGGCTGCTCGTTGACGTTTCCGGTTCGATGAACTACCGGCTCGCGAAGAAAGGCGAGACCACGCGGATGGATGCTGCCGCGGGTCTGGCGATTCTTCTTCGTGAAAAGGCGGAGGACTTCAACGTGGCCACGTTCTCCGACAAGTGCGTCGTAATTCCGGCGCGACGCGGGTTCGCGCTGCGCGACGGAATTGTGAACTCGCAAGCTCACTCCGCAACACACCTAAAGCGTGCACTGACGACGCTGGAGGCAGCGGCGGCTTGGAAAGACGTCGAGCGCCTGATCGTTGTTACTGAGGAAGGCTTACGTGATCAACGTGGCGCCATACAAGAGCGGCATCAGCTATGGAAATGGCTGGATGCACATTGACGGCTGGAGCGAGCGAGTGCTCGACTACATCGCCGCAATCGAAGGCGAGAATGCCGGATAAAACGCGCAACTACTGCGCTCAATAGCAAGAAGCGCGGGAGGCGAGTTGCTCCCGCGCTTCTTGTCTGGAGAATTCGCGATTAAGCTGTCTGCGTTCGCAGATTTCGGGAATGCGTTCCAGGCGATGAATTCATAAGCATGCGCCGAAGGCATCCCCGACTTCCTCGCGTCGGCTGAACTGCGCAGAAGTACGCACGAACGAGTCCGACGCGTAACAATTCGCTAGCCTTGTCGGTAGCCGGGGTAACCACGGCAACGAGGGAAGCCCACCTGTGGAATTCCTGCTCACCGAGAAGCGAGATGGTGTTCTGATTGATCATACTTCGACCGGATGTTCCAGCACAGGCGAATTCAAATAGCGCTGGGTTTGTAAGTGAGGGCCGGTTCATCGCGCACGATGGATTCAATCTGCGCCGGATCCAGAGGGTCTTCGAGAATCGCCCTCAGAAGACGCATCGAACTGCGCCGTGTCCCTGCGACTTCTCGTCTTCGAAAAAGCTGGCTTCATGAAGAAATCTCCCTGGAAATAGCGGATGCCGAGTTTTCTCGCTTTACGGTGCTCGTCCCAGGAGTGTATGCCGTCCGCGATCAGCGCTGTTTTTTTTCTTGTAGGCCTGCCAGCGTAAGCGCCAGATCGGATTCCTTAAGACTAGGCAGCTTCACCCGGAGATAGTCCACGACAGCGGCCAATGGACGAAGTTCTTCCTGCCCCCTCCACTCACTGAGCGCCAAGCGGTAGTCGGCTGTTTTTAAGCTCTGACATGCCAAGACCACTGCAGCGTTGCACGGCACCGTAGAAGGAATCTCGACTACGGTTTTAGAGCGTGGGAGGATCAGTGCCGCGGCGCTCAGTAGTTCTTGCAGGCCGAGAGAAATAAAGGCCAGCCCGTTCCCTGTCAACGATTCCCAATGGAAGACCATCGTGGAGGAATCGATCAGATATGCGGAGGACGAACCTCTAGCTCCGCCGTCGTCTGCATCATCCGAGCGGAACCGCATAACCAAGCAAAGTCAGGTTGTCCTTTAGAATCGCTTGCCGTGCAATTAACCGTCGGAACACACTGCCTCTCTTCTATCGGCAGTGAAGCGCGGACCGTGCGAG
>QHYO01000758.1 GCA_003224135.1 Acidobacteriota bacterium
CAATCAACGCCGTGGCGATGATGGTAAGCGAGCCGCCTTCTTCCACGTTGCGGGCTGCGGCAAAAAAACGCCGGGGACGCTGGAGGGCGTTCGCGTCAATACCGCCAGAGAGAACTTTGCCGGATGGCGGTGTGACCGCGTTGTAGGCGCGAGCGAGGCGGGTGATCGAGTCGAGGAGCACAACGACGTCGCGTTTGTGTTCAACGAGCCGCTTGGCTTTTTCAAGCACCATTTCCGCG
>QHYO01000759.1 GCA_003224135.1 Acidobacteriota bacterium
CCTCCGCGGAAGATGAGGTGCAAGATCCTTGGACGTTGCCACCATCCCGAAAGCGAGACCGTCCCTTACCCGGCCCCTTTCCGGTGCAGGTCCAAATGGTTCGCGCCAACCTCTTGTATATCGAAAAGAAGGACCTTCCTTGTGCGATGCTGAACCGGTTGCTTCGCCTTGGGGCATTCCAGAACCCCGATTTCTACAAGGCACAGGCAATGCGGCTTCCTACTTTCAACAAGCCGCGAGTCATCGCCTGTGGCGAGGAACTTGCTGACCACATTGCCCTACCACGCGGTTGTCTGGCGGAGGTCATCGAGCTGTTGAAATCGCATCGCATCAACCCAATAGTCAGGGACGAACGGTTCGTTGGTCGTCCGATCGAAATAGAGTTCTCCGGTCGACTGCGCCCGCTACAGCAGGATGCCGTTGACGCTTTCGCGCAGCATGATGAGGGAATTCTCTGCGCTCCCACGGCTTTTGGCAAGACGGCTGTCGCAGCATGGTTGATTGCGTCACGGAAGGTGAACACATTGATCTTGGTGCATCGTCAACAGTTACTGGATCAGTGGAAAGCGAGATTGGCAATATTTCTTGGTCTTACCGCAAAGTCAATCGGCCAAGTCGGGGGAGGCACGGCTAAACGCAGCGGCTGTGTGGATATTGCCATTCTTCAAAGCGCCTACGACAAGGATGGGGTGAAAGACTTCGTGGCAGAGTACGGTCAAGTGATTGTTGACGAGTGTCATCATCTATCAGCATTTACATTTGAGCAGGTGATGAGGCAGGTGAAAGCGAAGTACGTCGTTGGATTGACAGCAACTCCCGAGCGGAAAGATGGACACCATCCCATCATCTATATGCAGTGCGGCCAGATTCGATTCAGACTCAGCGCCCGATCAATGACGGCAGCTACTCCTTTCGAGCATGAAGTAGTTCCACGGTTGACGGACTTTTCCTTGCCGCCTGAGCAAACCGATATGTCGATTCAGGAAGTGTACGCCGCGCTCGTCGATGACCGCGTCCGCAATGAGTTGATTCTTCGCGACCTCATCCAGGCAACCGCAGATGGGCGCTCTCCGTTGCTGCTTACAGGCAGGACTGATCACTTGAAATATTTCGACATGGAGCTTGCTGGCAAAGTGAACAACGTGTTCATGCTGAAGGGTGGCATGGGCAAGAAACAACGACGATCGATAGCAGAGGCAATTGCAGCTGTGCCGGAGTGCGAGCAAAGAGTCATTCTGTCGACCGGCAGCTACATAGGCGAAGGGTTCGACGACGCTCGCTTGGATACGCTCTTTCTGGCAATGCCCATTTCCTGGAAGGGAACGCTTCAGCAATACGTGGGGCGTCTCCACCGACTTCATGATGCAAAGCGTGTTGTCCGGGTCTACGACTATGTTGATTCTAATGTCCCGATGTTGGCGCGGATGTACGCGCGCCGGCTAAAAGGCTACGGCCTTATCGGTTACACGATCCGGGACGCCAGCAACGAAACGTCGTTCCTTCAACAGCTTGAGCATCAATCTCCCAAAGAGCCTTCGATCACCGGAGAAATATGACGAGACGGAACAGTCGCTCGTCGGTTTTGCATCTGCGGAAGCTGAAGGGAGAACTTGGGACAAATCTCCCTTCACTCAGCAGGGCAAAGCTGACGCAATTGATCGAAGAAGCGGTAGTGGATGCTTATACCGAAGAAGAACAAGCAGCCGGGTTCCTCACGATGATTGAGGAGCATCTAGCGTTGCCGTTCCCTGTGAAGATCCTCGGCGTCGACGCTGACGTGGAGAAGGTCGACATGACCCTAGATGGCCAAATTGTTGCCATTTGCCGCCGAGGCAAAACGCGGCAGAAGATTCCAATCCTGGACTTGCCTTTGCCAACGCCGACTCCGGCAGGCGTGGAATGGATTGCAGCTTATCGCCATTGGCGCCGAGGGGACTGGTGAGCGAATACCAGTTCTACGATTTCCGCGCCCTCGACCGTCCGCTGACGAGAAACGAGATGGCCGCACTACGTTCCATCTCCACGCGGGCAGCAATTACCGCCACGAGCTTCACGAACCATTACGAATGGGGAGACCTGAAGGCCAATCCGAGCAAGCTGCTGGAGAAGTATTTCGACGCTTCTGTCTACGTCGCGAACTGGGGAACGCATGAGTTTTGTATTCGCCTCCCACAGGGATCGGTCGACTACAAGTTGCTCCACGCCATGGCGCCAGGCAAATCTCTGCGCGTACGAAAAACCGCCACATTCGTGATCGTTGAATTTGGATTCGAGTCGGAGTGGGATGGTGAGGACGACGGGACCGGATGGATGGCCTCTTTGATGCCTCTGCGCTCAGACTTGCTTCGCGGCGACCTCCGATGCCTTTATCTCGGCTGGCTTCGCTGTGCGCAGGATCGCGGACTTGATGAAGATAAACTGGAACCGC
>QHYO01000019.1 GCA_003224135.1 Acidobacteriota bacterium
TCGAAGATGCCTCCGGTCTGCGGATCACGGAATTTTTCGAACGCCACGGCGAGCCCTCGTTCCGGCTGCTCGAGGCGGCACAACTTCGCGCCGCGCTTGGCCGCGCCCTTGAACTCCATGAGCCTGCCGTGCTCGCGCTCGGCGGCGGCACTTACGCGCAGGCCGGCGCGCCTGAATTCCTAAGGACCCAGGGCGTCCCCGTCATTTGGCTCGATTCACCGATCGAAACTCTGCTCGCACGCTGTATGACAATGACCGGCAGGCCGCTTTTTCGCGACGAAACCAGTTTTCGCGCTCTCCATGCGCAGCGTCTTCCCTCTTACCAGCTCGCAGACTTTCGCGTGGACAGCGCGCGCGAGCCGGCTCTCGTCGTCGCTGATATTCTGCGCCTCGGCATTTTTCCCAGTGCCGGCCCCGGCTCTCATCTCCTCGTCGAAGAGCCACAGTCCTGATCAGGTGGTCGAAACGAAACTCCCACGGGCCGTTTCCTTAGAGGCCACACGTCTTTTCTTTTGCGTTCTCTCCATCCGCACGGCGTGTAACTCTATTCATCGTTGGGGGACCGCATGACTAACTTCGGTTCGCGCCGCACTCACTTGGCATTCGCGGCATTTCTTCTCTTTTTCATTTTTGCATTGGCCTACGCGCACGCCCAGAAAAGAGAGTCCGCCGCCGGCGGCGTACTTCAGCCGGACAAGGGGAAATTTTCTTTGCTCCTCGAAGGCAAACAAATCGGCCACGAGGACTTTGAGATCGCTCCAGCCGGGGCAGGCTGGCTCGCTCACGGAACCACGACCATAAAGTCGGACAAGGGCGAAGAAACAAAAGTCAGCGGCAATCTGACTCTACAGCCCGACGGAATTCCCGTGGCTTACAACTGGACTGCGCAAACCGACAAAACGAACAGCGCGAAAATTCTCTTTGCGAACGGAATCGCCAAAATCACGCTGGAGATGCAGGGCGCTCGCCCATTTGAACAGGACCTTTCCTTCGCTTCGCCGCTCGTCGCGGTCCTCGACAATAATCTCTATCACCAGTACGCGGTGCTCGCCCGCATCTATGACTGGTCCAAACGCGGCGCGCAACAGCTTCCCGTTCTAATTCCGCAGGAACTGACTCCCGGAACGATCACGGTCGAGTCCACGGGTTCGGCCTCTTCCGGTGGAAAATCTTATGAAGGCCTGCGCGTTACCACCAGCGACCTTGAAATTCTTCTGCTGCTCGACTCGAATCACAAACTCATGCGCCTCGAGGTTCCTTCGGCCAAGGTCGCCGTCGTCCGCGAATAACCTCAGTTTCTTTCGGAGCGTAGGCGCGGCAGATCCGACTCCCCACAAAAAATCGGGGCGTGCCGAAGCACGCTCCTGCTGGTGAATTTCGTTTTGCCCCGCGTAGAACTCGGGCGAGCCCGTTTAACGAGCGGGACGCCGCAGCGGATACCCTTGCGGATGCCCGTGCGCGTGCTGGTACGCCGTCGCATTCGCGTGGGTGGCCACCGGGCCAAGATGGCCCGCGCCAGACACCGCCGCGGGCTGCGGCAGCCGCGACGGATTACCGATAGGGCGGAGGTTCACCGGCGCTGCTCCCACGTGGTCGCTGATCGCCTGCAACCTCTTCAATATCGATTGCCACTGCTCCCAATCCAGCTGCTGCAAAAACGGACGCAGACC
>QHYO01000760.1 GCA_003224135.1 Acidobacteriota bacterium
TATAACCGCCGCCGAGAACGAGCAAATGCTCGGGGACGGAATCGAGCTCCATGATGCTGGTGCTGTTCAAATATTGAATAGTGTCGAGGCCGTCTAGCTTCGGGACTCCGGGACGGCATCCTGCGTTGAGAAAGATCTTGTCGGCGGAGAGCGTGAGTTCTGCGCCGTCTTTATTGCGGACACGGAGCGCCTTCGCCGCAGCAAATTCGGCCTCGCCGAAGATGAGATCGAGGTTTTTGGTTTTCTCAATCCTGGATTGGCTGCCGTTGCGGAAGCTGTCCACGATGGCGCGTTTGCGCTCGCGGACTTTCGCGAGATCGATTTTTATTTCGCCGGTGTGGACACCGTAGTCCGCTCCGCGGCGGGCGAGATAGGCGACACGCGCGCTGGCGACCATGGTTTTGGTGGGGGTGCAACCTTCGTTGACGCAGGTTCCACCAACGTGCTCGCGTTCGATGTGAGCGGTACGCATGCCAGCGGCGGCGAGCGCCTGAGAGAGAGGTGTGCCTGCCTGGCCGGCTCCGATGACGATAGCGTCGTAGTTCACGGAATTTCAAATTGACCGTCTCTGGGTGACTTGTCAAGAGCTGTGGAACGAAGGAAAGCACAAGCGCCGAGAAAGCAAAAGGCTCCTGGCGCGGCTGCGCTGTAAACGAACCGGCATTAAGTGTTCACGACGCCGTAACAGCTATTTCGTATAAGTCAGCCTCCTTCAGGGCGCGCCTCTTCTGAAGTGAAGGAGCCTCGTATGGCTACTCTTGCCACCACAAGCACCAGCCCTTCCGCTGTTCACGAAAAAATTGCAAAGGGTCCCGGAATTACCGGCACACTGATCTTTGTGGCCGTCCTGGTGGTTGGGGTCGGCTACATCGGCTGGAATCTCGTGCGAGACCTGTCTGAGCTTAGAACCGGGTCGGCACTTCCGTATCTTCTTTTGGGTATAGCTCTTTTCGTCGCGCTGGGCTTTGAATTTGTGAACGGCTTTCACGACACGGCGAATGCCGTGGCGACGGTTATCTACACGCATTCCCTTGATCCGCACATTGCCGTCACCTGGAGCGGCGTGTTCAATTTTCTGGGAGTGGTTACGTCGACGGGTGCGGTGGCGTTCGGTATCGTTTCGTTGTTGCCAGTTGAGCTGATTTTGCAGGTCGGAAGCGGGGCCGGGTTTGCCATGGTATTCGCGCTGCTGGTGGCCGCGATCTTGTGGAATCTCGGCACGTGGTATTTCGGTTTGCCGGCGTCCAGCTCGCACACGCTTATCGGCTCAATTATCGGAGTCGGCATTGCAAATCAATTGATGGCAGCACGAACCGGCACGAGCGGCGTGGACTGGGTGCAGGCCGCGAACATCGGCAAGTCGCTTCTAATTTCGCCGATGGTTGGCTTCATTTGCGCGGCACTGCTGCTGATTCTGATGAAGGTACTGGTGAAGGAGAAGAAGCTTTACGAAGCTCCAGAAGGAACGAAACCACCACGCTTCTGGATCCGCGGGTTGCTGATGTTGACGTGCACAGGCGTGAGTTTCTTTCATGGTTCAAATGACGGGCAAAAAGGCATGGGGCTGATCATGTTAATCCTGATCGGTACGGTGCCAACGACCTACGCGCTGAACCATGCCGTGACGCCGCGACAGACGCAGGACTTTATCGCTGTGTCACAACAGACCGCCGAAGCCCTCAATAAGTACGTGACACCTGCGGCTGTGGTTGGCGATCCCCGCGACGACGTGACGGAATACATTCGCACCAAGGAATTCAAGCCCAACACCATGCTGGCGATGCGTACGCTGATCAATGACATCGGCACGGAAATGGCTCTTTTCAAAGAGCTCGCCAAGGTGCCAAACGACAAGGTGCGGAACTTCAGGAATGATATGTATCTGGCAAGCGAAGCACTCCGGCTAATGCAAAAGAGCGGTAAACCCCAGTTTGCCGCGGCCGATGTAGCCATGTTGAAGAACTACAAGGGCCACGTCGACCGGGCCACGCGGTTCATTCCATTGTGGGTGAAGGTTGCGGTAGCGATTGCGCTGGGACTCGGCACGATGGTTGGCTGGAAACGCATCGTGGTGACCGTAGGTGAAAAAATCGGAAAGAATCATCTCACCTACGCGCAGGGCGCAGCGGCAGAGATCACTGCGATGGCAACGATTGGGGCGGCGGACGCATTTGGGCTGCCGGTCAGTACGACCCATGTGCTTTCGTCGGGTGTCGCCGGAACGATGTCAGCAAATCACTCCGGGTTGCAATGGGGCACGGTTCGAAACCTATTGATGGCGTGGGTGCTGACGTTGCCGGTTGCAATGATGCTTTCGGGATTCTTGTTCTGGGCATTTCGCAAGATATTTTGAGGTATCTCGCGGTATACCTGTGCCTTGCCGACGGTGGCATGTCCTTGCGGGTGTACAATTCCGCCTGTTCCCTGACCCGGACGCGTTGCGCACGTCATATCTTCTTCAGGCGAGGTCACAATGAACTGTGTGCGGACTATTTTAGTTTCGCTAGTGCTGCTGCCCACCTGCGCATCTTCATTCGCGCAATCTTCCGGCCCCGACACGCGCCAAATCACCGATCCTAAATCCGTCACGTCCGCTTCGAATCCCAGTGCACGCCCGGTTCCGATCGAAGACCTGTACTATACGCGCTCAACGTTCGGAGCGGCGTGGTCGCCGGATGGAAGCGAGATCATTTTTATTACGGACCTCTCCGGGCGATTCAATCTTTGGAAGGTAAAAGCCGCTGGAGGGTGGCCGCTACAGCTGACGCAGTCGGACGAACGCCAATTCGGCGCGACCTGGTCCCCAGACGGAAAATGGATCGTTTACCAGCAGGACACAGGCGGGAACGAGCTGTGGGATATCTATGCTGTCCCCAGCGATGGCGGCAAAGCTATCAATTTGACGAACACCCCAAACGTTCGTGAAGAGCACCCTCTCTGGTCGCATGACGGCAAGGCTCTGGCTCTAGGGTACAAGCCGAAAGAATCTACGGTTTATGACATTGCTGTGCTGGATTGGCAAACCAGAGCGGTTCACAAATTGACGAACGAGCAAACCAAGAACCACGCCTGGTTTGCGGTCGCGTGGAGCCCGGATGACAAGACTCTATTTGCTGTGCGAGGTGAGATCAGTGGTGAGTCGGAAGCCGATGTGTACGCTGTTGACGTCGCGAGTGGGAGGCTGGAAAACCTGACACCGCATCAGGGCAAGATTTTGTTCGCCGCCAGCTCTCTTTCGCCTGACGGAAAGACCCTGCTGATCATCTCGAACCAGAAAAACGGTTTCGAAAATGTTGCGCTGCTTAACGTAGCCACGAAGGAGCTGACCTGGGTCACCGATACTAAGTGGCAAGCCAGCGCAGGCAGCTTCTCGCCGGATGGAAGGTCCTTCACCTATGGAATCAACGAAGACGGGCGGACGGATCTGTATCTCGCCGATCGCGCGACAGTGCGGCCTGAGAAAATCGGCTTCCCGCCTGGTCTGAATCAATTTTCTGGCAATCCTACGCCGTTTTCTCCGAGCGGCGACCGTCTGTTACTAAGTCACCAGAGCTCGACCCACCCCGGCGATATCTGGGTTTACGAGCTGTCCCGTCGGCGTCCGATGCAGCTCACATATTCAGCCATCGCGAGCCTTGAAACGACTCCTTTGCCGACTGCGGAGATCGTTCATTACAAGACCTTCGATGGAAAAACTATCAGCGCATTCCTGTGGATCCCGTTCAATCTCCAGCGGGAGGCAAGCAATCCTGCTCTGGTGTTGCCGCACGGCGGGCCGACCGGACAGATGGTGGATTACTGGAATCCGCAAGTGGCAGCGCTGGTCTCGCGCGGCTACATTTGCGTTGCGCCCAACGTGCGCGGCTCAACTGGCTATGGCATTGACTTTCAAAAGGCCAATTATCAGGACTTGGGCGGCGGCGATCTGCAGGACGAGGTTTATGCGACGGAGTTTCTCAAGGCAACCGGCTACGTGAACCCAAAGAAAATCGGGATTACGGGCGGCTCCTACGGTGGTTATATGACCTTAATGGCGTTAGGCAAAACCCCTGAGATCTGGGCGGCCGGAGTCGAAGAATACGGGATCATCAACTGGTTCACTATGTTGCAACACGAGGATGCGCTGTTGCAGGAATATGAGAAGAGCTTGCTGGGCGATCCGGAAAAGAACCGCAAGGTTTATGAGGCCGATTCGCCTATCACTTATATCCACGATGTAAAGGCGCCGTTGCTCGTGCTGCAGGGCGACAACGATCCGCGTGTGCCCAAGGAGGAAGCGCAACAAGTAGTGGATTTGGTCAAGAAGGATGGCAAGACGGTGGACGTCCACTACTACCCCAACGAAGGCCACGGATTCGAGAAGAGAGAGAACCGGATCGATGCCATAGACCGCACGGTCGCCTGGTTTGACAAATACCTCAAGGGCTCCAATTGATTCCGTTTGTAGTGCAGGACCTCAGAGCCGGCGTGAAGACTCGCAGCTCCGTGAACTAACGTTCGATGCAGTTTTTCGCCATTCGACTGCCAATTGCTACCATTCGATTTTTTCCTGTTTGTGGGCGTTTGTGTTTCATGCCAAGATGGCGCCTCAACAGGAGCCGAGCAGGGGCTTGGCACGACGCGGAAGGACCACCATCATGCGGCGTTTGAAGCAACTCGACCGTAGTGAAGCGTTGCCAGCGAATAGGATTCACGGCAGCGGGCAGGTCTTTTCCACGGTTATCGTTAGTCCCATTTCTCACTGACAATTTGCTGATTTTTTGTGTTTTTCGCGGCGGATTGTGCCGCGTTTGGCGCATGCGTCTTTCTCGTGCGAACCGCGCTGGATGTGTTTCCAAGGATGAGATACAAAGAGTGCCTTCCGAAGCGTTTCGCCTCTTAGAAAAGAGATCGTAATGGTCAAGATTCGCGTTTTAGGAGCGACTCCCGAAGGATCTGACTCTCTGTGCGAGACCTGCAAACGCGGACACGTTTATCAAGAGCATCCGCTTGGCGGAGGAGGTTGTTTACTGACGGACCTTCTACATTGAGCGCGAGATCCCTTTTCCGGTTCGCGAGTGCACGTTCTAGGAGGACCACTGCCTGGCGGCTGAGAACGTTGAACCCATTGCGTCAAGTTGGGTTTGTCAGCGCTGCACAGTTTCGTCAGATACAGGAAGACGCAGCCGAATCTGCTGACGCGTCGGCCGATCGCGATATCTTGTCGAATGATCGCGACTGAGCGCAGCAAAGCGTCGCAAGCCAATGTGCCCGCCGTGCCCGCAGCGGCGTGTACAGCCTATGCGGGCAGAAAGGAGAACCATGTCTGTGATTCGCTGGAAGTCGTTCGGCGCAGGCCGCGAAGCATCGCTTTGCGCCAGCTGCGTTTGGGGAACCGTGCGAAAAGGCTATCGCAGCGGCGAGGTAGAGTCCTTCTGCCGTCTCGTAGGCCCCAACGGATTGGTTCCCTTTGCGGTGCGTGAATGCACCGGCTATGCCGACCGTCGCGTGCCCGGTGCGTCCGCAAACTCCAAATCCACAGGCCGTCGTTTCGGTTTCGTGACGACTCTGACTCTTCGAGAAGAAGAGCCGGAGTCGATCAACGATTCCGAGGCGATCGATAACAAGTGAAACGTCAGCGCGGCTTCGTCTTTTGAAAAAGCGGGCTGCGCTGCGAGTTAGAGAGTCAAATGCAATCAGGAGGGAAGGGAGCGAGGAACAGAGATCCCGCTTGACTTTTCGCTTTTTGTTCGCTATACTGCCCTGCGGTAGAGGAAACGGGAAACAGGTGGCGCCGGCTCCATTGCCTTGCAGGCTCTCACGAGCCGGTTGCCGCCTGTTGATTGCACCACCAGGAAGATGCAAATACCGTACCACCTGCCCGGAGGGTTCGTGAGCGCAACTATGGAAGCTTGTGCCGAAGCTGTATCCCCTGCATGCGATCCCGTCTGCCTGACAAAGGACGGGAGTACGCTCAAATCGCGACGGGCGGTGAACGGCGCGGGTAGTGATTCGTATGTCGTTCACGTGCGAATGGACGGTTTTTTCGCGGCCGTCGAACAAGTGATGCGACCCAAATTTGGCGGGAGACCGGTTCCGGTGGCCGATGGCGTGGTGGTCTCCGCCAGTTACGAAGCAAAATTCTTCGGGATTAAAGTCGGCATGGCTATTGCCGATGCGTTGAGGTTTTGCCCGAGCACGATGGTCCTCTCGGGCCGCTATGTTCGGTATGCAGAATACGCCGAACGAGTCAGGGCCATCGCGGAGATGTTCACTCCAGTCGTTGACGCCGATGCGTATCACGGTTTTTATCTCGATTTTTGCGGCTCCCGACGTATTTGTCAGGACTTCCCCGGCACGCTTCGCCGTTTGCAGCTTGAAATCCTGAAACATACTGGCCTCAGCGCTAGTGTCGGCGCGGGGAGGACGAGGGTTGTGGCGGCGATCGCGTCACGGATCGAACGACCTCGTGGCATCCGGATCGTCGCGTGGGGCACAGAAGAAGCTTTCCTCGGCGCTCTGCCAGTGGAGGCGCTCGGTAGTATCGGCACGGTAGACGCCGCCAAACTGCGAGAATGCGGCATCTCCACGATGGCTGAGCTTCGGCGTGTACCGCTGGCATCGCTTGAGGCGGCTTACGGAGAGGCCCTGGGTCGCCAGATTTGGAAGAATTCGCGAGGCATTGACGTTCGAGGCGCGTTCCGGTCGACAACAGTACGGTCGTTTTCGAGCCCGTCGTTGTCGCGTGAAATTTGCGTCGAGGGCGGGGCTGAGGACAACGCATCAGTTCGGCACTCACTGCCACGAACCGCCGGGCGCGCACAATTGGTCTCCGCATCCGCTACATCGACCAATTCTCGGCGTCCCAAACCGTACGGCTCGCGGTCCCTTCGAACAAGGATCGTGATCTGCTGCCGGCCGTGCTCGGTCTTCTAAAAGTGCTTTTTACACGTCACGTCGCCGTCCAAACTGTGGAGGTAACCGCAAGCGGGTTGTTTTCGGTTAGTGCATCGGATTTGTACTTCAATTCGAGAAGTCTGATGGCAGCAGCGACCGCCTGAAGGTGTGGGCCGCCGGGTGCAGTCTTTTAAAAGGTTAGCTTTCGCGTAAACTCAAATTCCGCGCCCCTTGCCCCATGCAAGAGCCAGCGGGATACTTTTGCTATGAAGCTCCCAGTACGATCAGCCCTGCTCGCGGCAGTCCTGTGCGCCTGTGCATGCGCCACCGTTGCGGATGAAATCCGCCTTAAAGATGGCAAAAAGTTATACGGCGTAATCGTCGCATATGAAGACAACATGTTTAAGGTGAAGACCGATTACGGCTTCGTCCTCGTGGAGAAAGACAAGATTGCGTCGATCGTGCCAACAGCGCCTGCACCTGGTGCGACGGCGACAGCGGCAAGGAAACCGGCAAAAACTCTTGACAAGAAGCAAGCTCCGGAAACACAAACCGCTTCTGCGGCAAGCACTGAGAAATCTGGCGCAGGTGGCGAGCCTCTCGATCATAACCTAGCGAGGCCAAAGTTCTCGAACGAGCCTGTCCGTCCCGCACGGCCAGCGACTTCAAGCGCCGGTAGAGTCGCGGCCCCAGCGATCAAATCAACGA
>QHYO01000762.1 GCA_003224135.1 Acidobacteriota bacterium
GTGATTGTGCGGGGGCATTTTTTCGAGTACGGGAACTTCGCCCCAGCCGTCGCTGCCGACGGAATCCGTCAGATATTAGCCGACGTTGCCAGTGGAGTTGCCAAGCCCATCCGGAAACAGAACTGACTTGGAATTCAGCAGCAGCCGCGCGGATTCGCAAGCGCTCGCCGCAACAACGATGGCCTTTGCATAGACGCGTTTTTCGGTTCGTGTGGCTTTGTCGATGTAGGAAACGGCTTCGGCCTTGCCATCTTTTCCGACAACGATTTCGCGAGCCATGACTCCGGTGAGCAGCGTGAGTTTGCCGGTGGCCATGGCCGGCGGCAAGAGCACCTGGCTGGAACTGAAATTCGACGCCGTAGTGCATCCGCGGCTGCACTGTCCACAATAGTGGCAAGGCAGCCGGCCGTTGTGAGCTTTGGTCAAAATCGCGAGCCGTGCCGGAATACAAGTAACGTTGAGTTTGTCGCAGGCTTTCTTGATCAGAATTTCGGTGCAGCGCGGCTTCGGCGGAGGAAGGAAAACACCATCGGGCGCGCTGGACACATTTTCTTTTGTGCCAAAAACTCCGATGTATGATTCGACTTTGTCGTAGTACGGCGCGAGATCGTCGTACGTGATGGGCCAGTCATCGCCGAGTCCGTCGCGAGTCTTCGATTGAAAATCGACCGGGGCAAAGCGCAGGGCGATGCGTCCCCAGTGGTTCGTGCGGCCACCGACGATGCGCGAACGAAACCATTGAAAATTTGCTCCTTCGGCGGAAGTGTAAGGTTCGCCGTCGATTTGCCACGCTCCGTTCGGAGCGAGAAATTCGCTAAAGTTTTCACTGGCGCGCCCGCCTATTCCTGCGCCGCGATGCGGCAGATCGTATGGCCACATCAGCATTTTGTAATCTTTTTCCGGATAGATCTGAGGGCCGGCTTCAAGCATGACAACGTTCAGCCCGCCTTCGGTCAAAATTTTCGCCGCCATGCCGCCGCCGGCGCCAGATCCGATGACGCAGACGTCGTAAGTCTTGGGCGACCGATTGATTTGAGACATGCTCCGTCCTTCCGCGTTGCTCCGCAAAGGTCTAGCGAACCTTGTATTATTGACTATAGTTCGTTCTTTTTGATTTGAGAAACGGCGTAGTCGCACGCGCGCGCGGTCAACGCCATGTAAGTAAGCGATGGATTCACGCAGGAATTGGAAGTCATGCATGAACCGTCCGGCACAAAAAGATTCTTTACTTCATGGGCCTGATTGTGTTCGTTTAGAACGCTGGTCTTGGGATCACGGCCCATGCGCGCGGTTCCCATTTCGTGGATGCCGAGACCGGGCCGAGTCATTTCAGAATAAACCCCGATATTGGTGGCGCCGGCGGCCGCGAGCATCTCCGCAGCCTGAATGGCGATGTCTTTCGACATGATGCGTTCGTTCTCGCCCCAGTCGCAGTGAATCTTGAGAGTGGGAATGCCCCAGGCGTCCAGCTTATCCTTGTCGATCTCCACATAATTGTCGTGATTCGGCAGGCATTCGCCGAAGCCGCCGAGTCCCATGCGCCATTGGCCAGGCTTGCGCAGAGAATTCTTGAAGTCCACGCCAAGCCCGGCGGTCGTCATTCCGCGCTGCCAACCGTCTCTGCTTCCGCCGCCCTGATAGCCATAGCCGCGGAGGAAATCTCTTTGCTTGGTTTTCACGTTGCGGAATCGCGGAACGTAAATGCCGTTGGGACGATTGCCAAACGGCATTTTATCTTCATGGCCGGGCATGGTGCCGGAAGCGCCGCTGCCCATGTGGTGATCCATCAAGTTGTGGCCAAGTTCGCCGCTGCTGTTGGCAAGGCCGTTGGGAAATTCGGGCGTCGCAGAATTCAGCAGGATGCGCGTGGATTCGAGCGTAGCGGCGCAGAGAAAGACGATGCGGCCATGAAACTCCAGCGCTTTCTTGGTCTGGCCATCGATCACGCGGACGCCGGTAACACGGCGCGAAGAGGGATCGAAAATCAAGCTGTGAACCACGCTGTACGGACGAATCGTAAGCTTGCCGGTCTTCATCGCAGCGGGAAGCGTGGAATTCAGGCTGCTGAAATACGATTGCGTGATGCAGCCGCGGTGACAAACGCCGCAGTAGTGGCATGCGGCGCGGCCTTTGTGCACACGGGTGAGCACGGCGGAGCGGCCAATGGTGAGGATGCGGTCGTCGAAGCTTTTTGCCAGCGCATCTCTGAAGTCCTGCTCGACGCAAGTCATTTCCATCGGAGGGAGAAATTTCCCGTCCGGAAGCTGCGGCAAGCCTTCGGCTTGGCCGCTGATTCCCGCGAACTCTTCCACGTAGTCGTACCATGGTGCGATATCCGCGTAGCGAATCGGCCAGTCAACCGCGATGCCTTCCTTTGCGTTGGCCTCAAAATCGAGATCGCTCCAGCGATAAGACTGGCGGCCCCAGGTGTAAGGATTTTCGGAGTCGTTGACGAAAAATTTGTTTGAATATTCGTCGCAAGCGTAATAGCACTCGCGCTGCACAGGCTGGTTGGCAGCGCGCTGAGCGCGATTGTCCCAGTAGCGATATTTCAATTCCCATACGGGAACGTGCTCGACGTAATCCTTTTCAGGAGTGATGGGACGGCCGGCTTCGAGAATGAGCGTGTTCAAACCTTTCTCGGTGAGCTCCTTGGCAGCCCAGCCTCCCGTGATTCCCGAACCGATGATCACCGCGTCATAGCTTGGTGTTGGCATTTTTTCTCCGAGAAATCAGGCATCCCCGAGGCCTGGGCCGACGGGTGCGCAGCCATGCTGAGCGCCCGGAATAATTTGAAGTTTAAGTTCCTGGGTAAACCCAATTTCAGACGTGTAGTATCCGTGAACCGTGATGCGCTTGAAGACTTCCCAGAAATCGCCTTTCAGTTGCGCGTCGGGCTCCGGGATCGTGTTGCCATGACGAACACGAGTGGTCCGGCCTGCGAGCGTTGCATCGTCGATCGCGCGGAGCTGCGTAAGCTGTTGTTGAGGAGAAGCTTCGGCAAAATTCTTGCCGAAGAGTTGCTGGCTCTCCTTATCGATTCCCGCGAGACCTTCGAGGAAATGGGTGCGCTCCTCCGGGGTGGCCCATTCGGAGAGGATTACGTCAATGAATTCGTTCACGCGAGCACCCTTGGCGCCGGGAGTATCGGTCGCCGGAATAATCTGGTCGATCATCGCCATGACGGTGTCGTTGAGATGCGGCGTCAGCGTGCGTAAGGCGTAGCCGGGCGGAGGTTGTGCCTGGCTAAAAAGTGCGAATAACTCTGGTGAAAACACGGGCAATACGGCACCCGCAGCAAAGATGCGCAAAGCGTCACGCCGTTGCATGGACCCTCCTGAAAGAAACCAAACTCGATGAGTGCACGGGCCTTGTGGCCGTCCCGGTCATTTGAAAGAAATGGCGTTCGCGCATGTTACTCACCCAGAATTTCCCTGCGAACGTTTTGGAGAACATAGGCGGCGCGCTCGACGCCAACTTCGCCCGTCAAAATGGGATCTTCATTTTCGATGGAGAGAATGCCTTGATACCCGATGTCCATATAGGCCTGAACCACAGACTTCCAAAGCGACGCACTGTGGCCGTAGCCGACGGCGCGGAAAGTGTCGGATGCGTATTCGAGTTCACTCTTTTCTGAAGCGAAATTCAGGACTCCATATTTTGCGCAATTCTCGGGAAAAATCACAGTGTCCTTCATGTGCGCGTGGAAAAGCGCGCCTTCTTTGCCGAGAAAGTGAATCACCTCGACCGGATCGCAACCTTGCCAGAAGAGATGGCT
>QHYO01000765.1 GCA_003224135.1 Acidobacteriota bacterium
ACGGCAGTCGTGGTCGAAAAGGGCACCCCGGGATTCAAGGTCGGCAAAGAAGAAAAAAAGCTTGGCATCAGCGCTACGGCATGCAGCGAACTGGTATTCACGGATTGTGAAGTTCCGCTGGCGAATCGCATTGGCGACGAAGGCCAAGGCTACAAGGTCGCGCTGTCGACGTTGGATGGTGGTCGCATCGGAATTGCCGCACAAGCAACTGGCATTGCGCAAGGTGCGTTTGAAGCCGCGCTGCATTACTCAAAAGAACGTCTCGCCTTCGGCCATCCCATTTCAGAATTTCAAGCGATACAGTTCATGCTGGCGGATATGTCCACGGAGATTGACGCCGCTCGGCTGCTGATTCGCAAAGCGGCATGGAAGCAGGACACTGGCGCGCGCTTCACCATGGACGCCGCCATGGCGAAACTGTTTGCGAGCGAGATGGCCACACGCGTCACCCATAAAGCCATTCAGATTCATGGCGGCAACGGCTATAGCCGCGAATACCCCGTTGAGCGCGCCTACCGCGACGCACGCATCACCGAAATTTACGAAGGGACCAGTGAAATTCAGCGCTTGGTGATTTCCTCGTGGGCATTACGTTCCTGACGGTCCCTCGCGTGGCGCTCCCCGGCGCATAGTATCCTGAACTCGTGTTGACTCTTGATGACCACCTCGATTTTGATGCTGCACGCGGCGAGGACTTTTTCGCTGCACTGCCCGCCAAACCGGCGGTGTGCTTGATTGAGCTGAAGAAATCTTCCGCGCAGCCGCTGTTTATTCGTACACAGGATTTGCGCCGGCGATTGCAGCGCCTGCTTGGTCCGCAGGATCCAACCAGCAAAAGGCTGAACCTTCGCGATATTGCGGTCGGAGTTCGTTACCGAATTACGGCATCGGCTTTCGAGCAGACACTCGCCTATTATCAGCAGGCGAAGGCGCTTTTTCCCAGCCGCTACATGGACATGCTGAAAATGCGGCCGCCGGTCGTGCTGAAAGTGAATTTGCGGAATGCCTATCCGCGATGTTACGCGACGCGAAAGATTTCAGTCCACGCGAACGGTGAGCCTTCCGGTGGCATTTACTACGGCCCATTCCCTTCCCGCAAATCAGCTGACGCATTCGCGGAACAGGTGCTCGATCTTTTCAAGGTGCGGCGATGCCAGATCAAGATTCGCCGCGATCCATCATTTCCCGGGTGCATCTACTCCGAGATGAAAATGTGCCTGGCGCCGTGCTTCGCCGGATGCACGAAAGAAGAATACGACATTGAAGTGCAGCGGCTGGTCGCGTTTCTCGAAACGGGAGGCGCTTCGCTGCGCGAGAGCCTGGAATTAGAGCGCAACTGCGCGAGCGAAGAGTTGGATTTTGAGAAAGCTTCGGTACTGCACAAGAAGCTCGATAAACTCGATGACGCGCTGCGGGTCCAACCGGAGCTTCCGCGCCGTTTGCAGGACCTGAACGCGGTAATCCTTCAACGCGGCGTGGCCGATCAATCGATTTGCGTTTACGAAGTGCGCGCCGGAAAAATCGCCGAGCCGCTCGAACTTTCCTTCGTGACGCTCGCGGGCGAGCCGCGCTCCGCGGAGCAACTTCTTCGCGAGCACATCGAAAACTCATCCGCAGCCCCCGATGCGGATCTTTCCGAACATCTGTGGCTGCTGGCACGATGGTTCTACAGCAATCCGCGCCAGGGCGAAATTTTCTTTCGCGGGAATGCCTGGCCGTACCGCAGAATGATGCGTGCGTGCGCCCGGCTGCTTGCGCCGCCCGAGGCGGCGTCCGCTGGACCGCGCGACTGCGGCAGCGCTAAAGATGGCGGAGAAAGAGAAAAAAGTTCATGAGCGAACGAGCAACATTGGACGGAACGAGGCGTTACGCCGAGTCTCTCCGCAGCCGCGCGGCCGACGGCCATTTTCGCGAGGTCCATGGCATGGTGCTGTCGTCGCTCGGCATTGGCACGTATCTTGGCCAACCTGACGAGCGCACCGACGCCGCTTACACCGCTGCGATCGTCGCTGCCGTCGAAAATGGAATCAACGTGGCGGACGCTGCGATCAATTACCGCTTTCAGCGCAGCGAGCGCAGCATCGGGGCAGCGCTGGTGCAACTTGAGGCAAAAGGATACACACGCGATCAAGTAATTGTGTGCACGAAAGCTGGTTACCTCACTCCCGACGCCAAAATGCCGACCGACCCCAATCAATATTTTTTCCACGAATATATCCAGCGTGGAATTTTTAACGCCAAGGATATCGCCGCGGGCAGCCATTGCATCGCCCCACGTTTTTTGCAGGATCAGCTGGCGCGCAGCCTGGCGAATCTGGGAGTCGATTGTGTTGATGTTTTCTATCTTCATAATCCGGAAACTCAACTCGGTGAACTTTCGAAAGAGCAATTCCTGGGCCGTATTCGAGAAGCGTTTCATTTCCTCGAA
>QHYO01000766.1 GCA_003224135.1 Acidobacteriota bacterium
CGGGGCACACGGCGTTCACTTGCAGAGAGCTCACTTGATCAATAACGCGCCTCCAGGCCCGGGAGCAATTGGCCCGCGCAGACCATTTCCCAAGATCAGTTTCGTTCCGGGCACGGTGTTCCCGTCGAGCGTCAACGTTGCGAGTGCGACGTTTCCAGTGAGCACCATCAACCTGCTCGAGAACTCTGCGCAGAGCTGGTACGACGCGGGGTACGTAAATTTGCGACGACGCTATTCTCACGGATTGAGTTTTCTTGCCAACTACACGTTCTCCAAGAATCTGAGCGACGCGCCGGATTTTCGCTCGCCGATGTTTGAGTCTTCGATTCCGCAAAACAACTCTGATCTGAGGGCGGAGAAGGCAGCGGCGTGCGATGTGAAACACCGGTTCGCAATGAGCCTGGTTTACGACATTCCCGCGGCGACCGCCGAGGGCCTAGCGAATCTGTTCACGCGCAATTGGCACCTCTCGACGATTTACCAGGTACAAAGCGGATTCCCGCTGACCATTTCCGTCTTTGGCGATACCGCAAACTCCGGCGTGGTGCTGGGAGAAAATCCTATCCGCGCAAATGTGACCGGCCAGCCTATTTTCGGAGCGGGTACGCATACTGCTGATGCGTGGTTTAACACTGCGGCATTCGCAACGCCCGCGGCCTTCACATTTGGAGACGTTGGCCGCAACACGGTTTACGGTCCGGGCATGCAGACGCTGGACTTTGCAGTCGCACGCGAGTTTTCTTGGGCGGAAAGAACGCGTTTCCAGTTTCGCGCGGAATTCTTCAATGCGCTGAACCACGTGAATCTCGGTACACCGGACCGCTTTGTGAACACGCCGCAATTCGGAACGATCACGGAAGCGGCAACGCCAGGACGGCAAATTCAGTTGAGCGCGCGCGTGTCGTTTTAAGCGCCATCGACTGAGTAAACCGAGAACATCCCGAATTTCCGCGTGTTTTTTAGGACTGCGAAGCCAAGTCGCCCTGAAATTCGATATCGCAGTTTCTTCCAGAACAAGCCTTCCTAATGTTGGAGACATCGCTTGATCGACTAGCCGCAGATCTCGGCTACTAACTACTGGCGAGGAATTTGTATTGTTCAGGGGTGAGGGGGACGACGGAGAGGCGGCCCATTCTTACGAGCGGCGAAGTGGCGAAGATTTTGTTGGCTTTGATTTCGGCGAGAGTAATTGGTTTGGCGAGTGCTTTGCCCGCGGCGACTTCTACTTGCGGGTTTTTGGGATCGGTGACTTTGACTGAAACGACGGAAGCAGTTCCCACGGCGGCTTTTTCGTCGCCGGTTTCGTAGACGATCAGGTGGTCGCCGGGCTTCATTTCGCTGAGATTCCGAAGAGCGACCGGATTGTGTACGCCATCCCAGACGGTTTTCTTATCCTTTTGTAGATCAGCGAAGGAATATTCGGAGGGCTCGGTTTTCAGTAGATAGGCGTTTGGCATAGGGAGAGTGTAGGACAAGAGCAGCAGAAGGAAAAGCGCGGGTGTGGACGGCGACGGAAGGCAAGAGAGAAAGAGAAAGGGTAACGAGGTTCGCAGAGAAAAGAATCCTCAGGCAAAGGACGCCCACTCTCCGAAGCGGCGGCCGAAGAGGCACGATATAGCGTGCCCCTTCGTGTCGTAAAGACACCGAAGGAAAAGATCCCGTCGCAGAAAAGCCCGCGCTCTAAAGAGGATGGCTACAGTCCGAGGAGCTGGCGAGCGTAGGCGGGGCCCTTGCCCGCGTCCTCGTGTTTGCAGTAGGCGTAGACGTCGACGCCCTGGGCGAGCCACGCGTCGAAACGCTTCCGCCATGCTGTGAGTTGCTTCGCTGTGTAATCTTCAAGACGTAGGCGGGCGTAAGTGAAATCGGCAGTGAGCACATCGGGAGGGGTTTGTTTTTCGGTTTCGGACAGACAGAGCGCTGTGTTGTGTTGGCGAAGAACGGCGTAGGTTTCGTCGGTGTACCAGGAGGGATGGCGCACTTCAAATGCAAATAAGAATGCGGGCGGGCGAAGAGCGAGAAAGTCTTCGAGTAATGGGCGATCGAATTTGAAAGTCGGCGGAAGTTGAATAAGGATCGGACCGAGATGATCGCCGTCATTAAGAATGCTGGCGACTTCCAGAAAACGCTTGAGCGTGCTTTCGCAGTCGCGCAAGCGGTGAATGTGCGTGATTTGCTGATTGG
>QHYO01000763.1 GCA_003224135.1 Acidobacteriota bacterium
AAATGCCGCAATGCATGCCGCAGTAACTGCCGGCGGGTGGGAAGTGGAAAACAAAAATGGCCGCGCGCGCAAGTAGAGAAAATCGATCAAATCCCGCGAACCGCAAACGTACCCGCCCATTACGCCGATCGCTTTGCTCAACGTGCCGACTTGAATATGCACGCGCCCGTGGCAATCAAAATGATCAATCGTTCCGCGGCCGTTGTGTCCCAGCACTCCGCTCGAGTGCGCGTCGTCCACCATCATGATGCAATCGTATTTTTCCGCCAGCGTGCAAAGCTCCGGCAGCGGCGCAATATCTCCGTCCATGGAAAACACGCCATCGGTGATGATCAGTTTTTTCCCCGGAAAACTTGCATGTTCTTGCAGAATTCGTTCGCAATCCTTTACGTCCTTGTGCTTGAAAACCTGGATCGTCGCTCTCGAGAGCCGCGCACCATCGATAATCGACGCGTGATTCAACTCATCCGAAACGATTAGGTCCTCTTTGCCGAGCACCGCGGCGACGGTTCCCGCGTTCGCCGTAAATCCGGATTGGAACACCACGCACGCTTCGACGTTCTTGAATTTTGCAATTTGCTCTTCCAGTTGCATGTGGAGCTGCATCGTCCCCGCGATTGTGCGCACCGCGCCCGCACCTGCACCATATTATTTCGCCGCCTCGACTGCTGCCTTGCGCAGCGCCTTGTGCGTCGTCAGTCCCAGATAGTTGTTCGACGCGAGATTGATCACCTCTCGCCCGTCGAACGTGCACACCGGTTTCTGCTCGCCTTCGAGCACGCGTAGTTTTGGTGCCACGCCCTTCGCGCGTAGTTCTCGCAACTGGTCGCTGACATACTTGAGCGGGTTCTGCTTCATCGTTTGCGTTCCTTGCTCAGACATTCTTCATCTCCGTTTTTTTCCGGGCTGGCTTTGGGGGCTGCCATCGCGAGCCAGCCTCGACGGGCGGGCGATGCGATGGCTCTCAACTTCGCAGGCGAGCCGGGTGCCCACCTGTTGCAGAACACTTTTCGATCACTCTATCCTATACACCCTTACTGGGGCATTCCATTTGGAAACAACAAAATCTTTCCTGCAAGTCCACCCTGCAGTTTTGCAAATGCGTCTTCAAACTGTTCTAGCTTCACGCGCTCGCCGAATAGCGGTTCCAGGTTCAATCGCCCGGCTTTCAGCAGCGCCGTCATCTGCACCCAAGTCTCGTACATGCGCCGTCCGTAGATTCCCTGCACGGTTGCGCCCTTGAAAATCACGTCGTTCACCAAATCCAGCGGCACATTCTCAGTAGGAATTCCCAGCAGGGAAGCGCGTCCGCCCGCCCGCAGCGCTTTGAAGCCTTGCTGGATGGCTGTCGGATTTCCACTCATCTCGAGTAGCACGTCCACTCCGGTTTTGTTTGTCTCGCTCAATATTTTCACAACAGCATCTTCCGCCGCCGGATTGAGCACGACGTCCGCGCCCATCTTCTTCGCCATCGCGCGCCGGTGCTCATTCGTTTCTGTCGCGAATACTGCCGAGCTTCCGCAGGCCTTGGCCACGGCAATCGACATCAATCCGATGGGCCCGCATCCGGTGACCAGCGCCGTACGCCCCGCGATCGGTCCCGCTAAAACCGTGTGCACGGCGTTTCCCAGTGGGTCGAGAATCGCGCCGTACCGTTCAGGAATTGCGGCATCAAGTTTGATGATATTCGCCGCGGGAATTTTTACGAACTCCGCGAAAGCTCCGTCCTGATCGATCCCGATAATTCTTACGTTCGGGCAGATGTGCGCTTCGCCCACGCGGCATTGGTGGCAGTGTCCGCAGTTTACGTGCATTTCCGCGCTGACGAAGTCGCCCGCTTTGAC
>QHYO01000767.1 GCA_003224135.1 Acidobacteriota bacterium
CAGCTTGGGAAGCCAGTACGTTCTCGGAATCAAAGCTGTAAATTGCCGCACCGGCGATTTGCTCGCTGAAGATCAGGTCACCGCTACCGGAAAAGAACAAGTACTCAAGTCTCTCGGCGAAGCCGCATCTAAAATTCGCGAAAAGCTTGGTGAATCGCTGGCCTCGGTGCAGAAATACGACGTGCCACCGGAGAACGTCACCACCTCTTCTCTTGAGGCTCTCAAATCCTACAGCCTTGGCTACCAGACGCAGATCGTGAAGGGCGACTTTCCCGCAGCGATTCCTTTTTTCGAACGCGCAATCGGTCTGGATCGAAACTTCGCCATGGCTCATGCCCGCATGGGCACCTGTTTCGGCAATCTCGGGCAAACCACGCGATCCGCGGAAAGCACCCGCAAGGCCTATGATCTTCGCGAACGTGTGAGCGAGCGCGAGCGGTTCTACATCACCTCTCACTATGAGGGCTACGCCACCGGCAACCTCGAAGCTTCCCGCAAGATTTATGAACTCTGGGCGCAAACTTACCCGCGCGACGATACCCCGCCCACCAATCTCTCCGTCCTTTACATCGCTCAAGGCGACTTCGAAAAAACTCTTCCCGCTTCTCGCGAATCTCTCAGACTTACTCCAGGCAGCGGCTCAGGCTACGCCAATTTGGTGGATGCCTACCGGCTTCTTGCCCGGCCGGAGGAGGGCAAAGCGACCGCCCGCGAAGCCCTGGGACATCAACTGGATTCCCCGTACCTTCACAACCCCCTCTACCTCATTGCCTTTCAGCAGGGCGACGCCGCCGCGATGGAACATGAGGCTGCGCTTGTCATGGGGAAGCCGGGTGTCGAGGACGTCATGCTGAACCTGCGATCGGATACCGCTGCGTATTCCGGGCATTTCGCCGAAGCTCGTGAAATCACCCATCGCGCTTCCGACTCTGCCGAGCGCGCCGATGAGAAGGAGACCGCAGCTTCCTATGTGGCTTCCGCCGCCATCCGTGAAGCGTTGGCGGGCAATGCTCGCCAGGCAGCGCAATTGGGCCTCACAGCTCTCGCTTCTTCAAATGGCAAGGATGTCCAAGCCATGGCCGCCATCGCTCTTGGCCTTAGCGGTGATGCAGGCCGAGCGCGGCGAGCCGCTGATGATTTGGCTCGCCGTTTTCCCGAAGACACGCTGGTGCGACTCGAATACTTGCCCATGATTCGTGCAGCCGTTTCTCTCGCTGGCGGCTCTGCCGGCACAGCCGTCCAGGACCTCGCGCCGACCACTGTCTACGAGACTGGCAATACCAATGGGTCCGGCACTTTGAACTTCTACCTGTACCCGGTTTACCTGCGCGGAATCGGGTACGTGGCGGCAGGTCAGGGCCCCGCAGCGGTTGTGGAGTTTCAAAAAATTCTTAGTCGTCCCAGTGTCGTTTCGAACGAAATCATTGGCGCCCTGGCCCACCTCGGCATCGCCCGTGCTTACTCGCTCTCCGGGGACCAATCCAAAGCTCGCACTGCTTACCAGGATTTCCTCGCGCTTTGGAAAGACGCTGACCCCGACATCCCCATCCTCAAGCAGGCCAAATCCGAATATGCCTCCCTCCACTAATCGGTCTCCGCGGTTTCGCTTCTGATATGCGTGTATGTGTTTACTTTGCAGCGAATTCGAGCTGGTGTCGTCAATGCTCCGTACGTATTGAAAACACAGCTCCTTTAAGTCTCGTATTTCCCGTACTTACGAAACCTGCCTTTGTAACTCCTTTACTTCCCGTACTTAGGAAAAACACGGAATGGAGAGGCCCCCTCTTCCTCTCCGCCGCCCGTTTCTCACACAACACGAGACCCGAAACGCCAAGATTGCGCTCGCAACTCCATCCGCCGTTCTATGGCACAATCATTTGTTGAAGGTCTGATCCCATGGCACACCGAACCACTCTTGAAGCCGAACGTCCCGCGAAATCTTCCAAAGCTGCCAAACGCTCCGCCAATGGCGCTGCCGCATCGGCGGACCGCGAACGCATCTTGGAAGCTTTCCGTCGTTGGGGCTATCTCGAGGCCAATCTCGATCCGCTCGGCTTTCTCGAACCGCTAAAATCCCCTGACCTCGATTTTTCCGGGCCCGATGCGGATGCCGCCCGCCAAA
>QHYO01000768.1 GCA_003224135.1 Acidobacteriota bacterium
CGTCCCAGCGTCCAAGATTCATCATCGCTACGCCGCGCTGGTAATGGTCTTCGGGGGTGCGCGGATTCTGTTCCTGTGAAGGTTTCATGCGCTGTTCGGCGATGCGAATGTGCATCCGCGCGCGGTCGGCTAGCTCTTTGCTGGGACCTTCGAGAATTTTTTCCAGTTCCTGTTTGGCACGCTGGAATTTCTGCTGATGAAACAGGCCCAGAGCTTCATCGTAGAGCTTCATTTGCGCCTGAACGCGCGGGTCGACAAGTTCGACGCCGCCCCGCTGGGGTGGATGGACCGGAGCTAATGGCTTTCTTTTCTGCGGCTTAGGAGAGGATTTGCCGCGAGCGGAAGAGCCTGACGAGGATTTTTTCGCCTTAACCATGCGACGCACTCTAGCAGAGGAGCAGAAGGGCGTCAACGCGGGGAGGCATGTAGCGATCCGGGATGATACGAAAAGATACCGAGGTCTCCTGCGTACTGGGGGCAAAGAGGCGAAGATTGGTGGCCTAGGTCCCAGGCCGTCGTATGGCTTGCATCGTGTGGAAGGGGTTGCTCTCGTGTCCTAATGCGGGAGGAATCAGGCAGTAACGCCACCGGTTGCTCTTCTTCGTGAGCCGGCGAGTCGTTACCAGACGGGAGCAGGGTCGAAAAATAGGCTGGGCGGACGTGGGGTTTGTCGCGGAGACTACTAAAGCATTCCAAAAAGTGGCGGGAACGGAGCGCACGAGGTATCGTGCCGGTACGCGAGAGACCGCTATGTGGCAGAGTTTGGTACGGGCGTGACGCGTGTGCTATAAGTTGTGCACCTAAAACGGGTTAAGACAAGTGCCTTTCATCAATTTTCCTGCGCGCGAAATTAACTGCAAGCTGGTGTACTACGGTCCTGGCCTGGGCGGAAAGACCGCGAACCTGCAGTGGATCTACGACCACACGGGGCAGAATCAAAAGGGAAAAATGGTGTCGCTGGCGACGGAGACGGACCGGACGCTGTTTTTTGACTTTTTGCCATTGAACCTATGAACGGTACGCGGGTTCAAAACGCGCTTTCATTTATATACGGTGCCTGGGCAGGTCTTCTATGAGGCAAGCCGCAAACTGATTTTGAAGGGTGCGGACGGCGTGGTGTTCGTGGCGGATTCGCAGGAAGAGCGGCTGGACGCGAATTTCGAGACGCAGGAAAACCTGCACGAACATTTGAAAGAGCACAACCTGAACTTCGACACGATTCCGTACGTGCTGCAACTGAACAAAAGAGATTTGCCGAACGTGCTGCCGGTGGATGTGTTGACAAAGCATTTGCAGAAAAAAGGCGAGCCGGTGCTGGAAGGCGTGGCGATTACCGGGCAAGGCGTGTTTGAGACACTGAAAGAAGTGGCGAAGCTGGTGTTGGCGGAGTTGAAGAAGAGCGGGTGAGGGCATCGCATCTCGCAGGAAGCTCTCGAGTCTCGCGCAACGTGCCCAGAATCACACTCCTGCAGCTCGATCTCGGCCACCATTCGCAAGTCACCCGTCACGCCTCTTCCGGACTAATTCCGGACTATTTTCAAAACATGCGATAAGTGACTTCGATCGGGACTGCCATCGAGACGGGCGTACCGTCTCTTTGTTGAGCCGGCTTAAACTCCCAGTTCCGAACCGCCTTGATTGCTTGTGCGGTCAGGCCAAAGGGAGCCGCCTTTAGTACGTGGATTGTGCCCGCCTTGCCTTCGCCAGTGATCACCACCCCCAGCACCACCGTGCCCTGAACTTTCGCGACACGCGCAGCATCAGCGTACGGCGGGTCCGGACAATGAACACAGGTAGGCATTGCAAAACCGTCCAGGTCTGCTCGTAGGGCGCCGGGTGCTTCGCGTAGCTGCTCTGAGTTACGAGCGTAATTAGGCCCCCGCTTTATCAGCAGGTCCTTCGTTTGTTCTGTTGCGCTCAACCAGGCAACCTCGTCCAGATCACCAAATTCGCTCTTGCTCTCGTCCGAAAGGCCAAATCCGGACAGGTGAATCTTTAGACCAATCGCGCCGTTTTGTTCATACACGCTTCCGGAGAACAATTCCGGTTGCTCCCAATTCACGGCCAATATAGCGACAGCCTGGGAAGTTTTTGAGATCTTCGAGGGTGGTCCAGTTTTGCGTCAGATATTCAGCAAAATTCTTTCGATCGATCGTCCCCATCTTTCTTGAAGAGTTCGCGAGGGATTCGGAAAAGCGATCTGCTAGTAAGGTTCCGAGACTTGAGGAAACACCTGGTGAACCAAGAAAGAAGTCAATGACGAGGACTCGTGGTTCTTTTTCGGTTCGGTCTGCATCGCGAATTTTCTGCGCTGTGTGCGTCGCCAATATTTCGAGATTTGTTTTGTCGGTGGCATTCAAGATGGAGTCGAGCGATTGGCAACGCGCGTAGGCTGCTAGACATGCAAAGACGACGATGGCCGCAATCGCGAATCTCAATTGCCTTTGCATGTGTCGAAGCTAACACCAATTGATCGCCGGGCAAAAACGGAGCGCGGATCGACCGAGTCGGCTAAGCGAACTTCGAAGCGGCGGCTAGGGTGTCGAAGGTGGGAATGGCCTCAACGAGGCGGGTGACGGTCAGGGCGTCGCGGACGCGGCCGGGTTTGCAGATGAGGTGGAGAGAGCCACCTTCGCGGCCAAGTGATACGGACATACGGACAAGCGAGGAGATGCCGGAGCTGTCGATCTGGGGGACGCCGTTGAGGTCGATGATCACCTTGCGGGCGCCGTTCTGAAGGATGGAGCTCAAGGCAGCGGTGAGCTGATCGCTGGAGTCACCGATAGTGAGACGGCCATGAACGTCAAAAATATGGACGCCATTTTGTTCGCGAACGTTGATTTCAATGGGAGCGTGTTGAGTCATATTTATCTCAGGGTTTGTAAAGCAAATCCTGAAGCCCTGGTAAGAGGTCTGCCGTAAGGCATTATACGATGAGGCGAGGGATGGCAGGCAAATGAGATTGCACTTGAAGCACGAATGGAACGTGAGCACCGCGGAGGCGCGAAAAATCCAGGAAGAGTTGCGTGAAAAATGGGTAGGAGAAGACCGTTTGGGAGAGATTCGAACGGTGGCGGGACTGGATGCGGCGTTTGTGTTGACGGGTTCGCAGGGGTTGAAGGAGATGCGGAGCAGATGGCAGGCGCTGCGGGAGGCGAATCGGGCGATCGCAGCGGTCGTGGTTTATAGGTATCCGGAGATGGAAGAACTCGAACGAACGTATGCAGAGGTGCGGCTGGAGTTTCCCTATGTACCGGGATTCTTGAGTTTTCGAGAGATCCCTGCGCTGCTGGCCGCGCTATCGAAGTTGCAAACAATACCGGATCTGTTGTTTTGCGACGGGCAGGGATATGCGCACCCGCGGAGGATGGGGTTGGC
>QHYO01000761.1 GCA_003224135.1 Acidobacteriota bacterium
CATTTCCGAATTCGACCCGGACCGCTCGATGGAAGCACTGCGCGAAGCAATTCTGCGCGCGCTGCAGGAAGGCGACCTGCTGCCGAACGACAAAATGAGCGAAGAACTGCGAAAACTGTTGAATCGCTCCGATGCGTCGAACAATCAGGAAATCAAGGATCTGCTGGACAAGCTGGTGGAGCGGCTTTCGAATGAGGGATTCATCAATCCACAGCAGCAGCCACAAATTACTCCGCC
Source organism: Acidobacteriota bacterium (assembly GCA_003224135.1). GTDB lineage: Bacteria > Acidobacteriota > Terriglobia > Acidiferrales > UBA7541 > Acidiferrum. The sequence goes on from QHYO01000761.1 coordinate 238, forward strand.
GAACCAGGCGTCGGCACGCGGCGCTATCGGCGATCCGCAAGAACGCAAAACGGAAGCGCGATTTGAAATCACGGATAAAACGATCGACTTTCTGGGATTCAAAACGTTGCACGATCTGCTTGGCTCCCTGGGCAGAAGCAGTTTTGGCCGGCATGACACGCGGGACCTCGCAACCGGTGTGGAGACAAGCGGTGCATCACGGGCTTACGAATTTGGCGACACGCTGAATCTTGATGTGAGCGAGACGCTATTCAACGCTGTGCGGCGCGACGGTGCGAAAGTGCCTATCGAAATTGGCTACAAAGATTTGATGGTGCATCAATGCGAATACCAATCGTCCTGCGCCACCGTGGTGATGCTTGATTGCTCGCACAGCATGATTCTCTACGGAGAAGACCGCTTTACGCCAGCGAAGCGCGTGGCGATGGCGCTCTCTCATCTGATTCGCACCCAGTTTCCGGGCGACACGCTGCACCTTGTTCTTTTTCACGACAGCGCGGAGGAAGTTCCACTGAATGAATTGGCGCGCGTGCAGGTCGGTCCGTTTTACACGAACACGCGAGAAGGTCTACGCATGGCGCAGCGGATCCTGCTTCGCCAGCGCAAAGACATGCGACAGATCATCATGATCACGGACGGCAAGCCGTCGGCGCTCACTCTCGAAGACGGCCGCATCTACAAGAATGCGTTTGGCCTCGATCCTTTCGTCGTCAGCGAAACGCTTGAAGAAGTGAATAAATGCAAACGCGCCAACATCATGATCAACACGTTCATGCTCGCGACGGACTATTCGCTTGTCAATTTTGTGCAGAAAATCACGCAAATGTGCCGCGGCAAGGCGTACTTCACGACACCGCAAAATCTCGGCCAATACCTGCTGATGGATTTCATGCAGCGCAAAACCCGCCACATTCACTAGGCTTGACTGCAGGTCTGCGTACGGTAACCATTCCTAGTTCACGGCATCGAATTTACGGATGCGAACACGCCTACGATAGACTCTTTCTATGCCTTTTTACCGCCGGCTTCTGCGCTGGCTCGGAGCTGAAAACCGTATGACCCACATCGTTCCTGGGAACGTTGCGCCTGGCTTTTCGCTGAAGTCTCTCGATGGAAAGGAATTCTCGCTTAACGCCGCGCTCGAGCGCGGCCCTGTCGTCTTGTCGTTCTTCAAAGTGTCCTGCCCTGTTTGCAAATTCACATTCCCGTTTCTCGAACGTCTTTTTAAGACGTACGGAGGCGACGGTGTCACATTTTTGGGCGTCTCTCAGGACAACGTCGCCGCGTCGCGCGACTTCGCGCACGATTTCGGCATCACCTTTCCTGTGCTCATCGACACCGGCTACCCGGCATCGAACGCTTATGGGCTAACCACGGTCCCCACGTTCTTTCTGGTTAATCAGGACGCCATGGTTCAAGTTGCGAGTGTTGGTTTCGGCAAAGCGGAAATCGAGTCCATTGCAAACGCGCTCGCGGATCGTCGCAACATCACGCGCGCTCCGGTCTTTCGCTCTGACGAATCGATTCCCGCACACAAACCCGGCTGAGGCTCGAAAAACTAGGTCCGGTCCGGACCTCTTCTAAGTCTCAGACTTCCAACTCGATTGTCCATTGCTTCTTGTGCTTCTCCGTTTTCTTGCGCTTGTCTTCCACCACTCTTGTCGTGCTCGGTTTGGGCGCAATCTTTCTTGCTAATCTTCGTGCTTCTGTACCCTTGTCAAGCCGCTGTCTCTTTTTAGGCATACTGTCTCCCGGCAGGTCCTATTAGACCCAATATTTGCACAAAACGCAGAGAGGCGGTCCGCTTCTAAAATTCACGTTCCCTTTACAAAGACACTGTAGAATCTGGCCATGACCTACTCTCGATTTGTTTTCCGGCTTTTGTGGATCGCATTGGTTGCTCTGCAGATTCCCTGTCTCACGCGAGGCCAGCAGCCGGGCACGCAACTTCCTAATGGGCGCCTGCTCGGTGAAGTTCCCGGCAAACCGCGCGAGATCAACAATCTCGCCACGGCAGCGGCAGTATCTCCCGACGGACGCTTCGCCGTGTTTCTGCACAGCGGATTTGGCGCGGACACGGACGATGGAAAGCAATCGCTTTCCGTCCTGAATCTTGAAACCGATAAGCTTTCGGATTTTCCTGACAATCGCCTTCCTCACAACGCGCGGCAAACCTATTTCCTTGGTCTGGCTTTTTCGCTCGACGGAAAACATCTCTTCGCGTCACTGGCGTCCTATACAGATCCTCTAGGCAAGAAAGAAGGCAGCACCGGCAACGGCATCGCTGTCTATCGCTTTGACAACGGAAAGGTCACGCCGGAACGATTTCTACCGATTTCACCGCGCACTTCCCTGCCCCAGGGAAAGGCGCGCCGAACTGAATTTAATGACGTAACGTATCCAGCCGGCCTCAGTGTTGGCAACGTTGCCGGCGAAGAGAGAATTCTTGTTGCGTGCAACAATTCCGACGAGGCAGTACTGCTGAACAGTTCAGACGGAAAGATTGTTTATCGGTTCGATCTTTCAACCTACAAACGAATTCCGGCCGCGCTTCCCTACACCACAGCGATTTCAAACGATGGCAAATGGGGCTTTGTCTCGCTTTGGAATGCTTCGACCGTTGCGAAGCTTGATCTGGCGCGCGGGAGAGTCATTCAAAAGATCCCGCTCAGCAAGCCGAGTACTGCGTTTGCCGGCGGCTCGCACCCCACGGCGCTCTTGCTTAACAAAGAAAACTCGGTACTCTTTGTCGCACTAACCAATCGCGATCAAGTCGTTGCGCTCGATCCTCGCAACGGAAAAACGCTTTATGCGCTTTCGACGAAACCCTCCGGACAAACGTATGGCGGTAGCGATCCGCAATCGCTCGCGCTTTCGCCCGATGAAAAGACTCTTTTTTCCGCAAACGCGATTTCAGATTCCGTTTCCGTGTTTGATCTCGCGATCCACCGAGCAGCTGGTTTCATTCCCACCGAGTGGTATCCCACCGTCGTAGTGGCCACTTCCAGGGATTTGCTGATAGCCAGCGCAAAGGGACACGGCGCGGGACCGAACTCCAAGTCGAACGGCAAGAAGGCGGACGGGCGTCCACAATATCCGTACGTGCTCGGATTAATTCGCGGTTCACTTGCGCGACTAGCACTCGCGGATATTTTCGGACATCTGGATGCATACACGAAAGAAGTCGCGGAAAGAAATACCAGCCGAGGAAACACGGATCGCGTGACGTTTGCGACTGGCGAAAACAAGATTCGTCACGTGATTTACATCATCAAGGAAAACCGCAC
>QHYO01000769.1 GCA_003224135.1 Acidobacteriota bacterium
TTCCAGCCTGCTCTATGTCGACTTAAACGGAAATGCACGCGAAGTGTGGCAGGCCAAAAGTGCGACACCTACCTGGGGAATCGCATCCCGAAACGGAAAGTATGTCGCCATCCCAGCACCCACCATGAGTAGTAACGTGTGGATGGCGGAAGGTTTCTAAAGACATTCGAAGCGACCGGCAGCTGGTCGCGGCGCTTGGAGATTCATCACCTAGAGCGAAGCTTAGGGTCCTGCGACGAGAAAATGGGCACCGGCGGAGCGCGCCATCGATGTGAAGATACCATCAGGAAACGGTAGGACTGTCGCACCCTTGCGCTTTGCGAATTGAACCTGTATATAACCTCTACTCTTATATCTATATCCTTTTCAATGCCGTGAGGTTGCGCCGACGGGCCAAAGGCGCCTGGAGACCGATGGACAAGATTGTCATAAGCCCTAATGAAATCACGGAGATAAAAGAAGTTCCGGAGCAGCCGGCACGGATCGAACCCAAGCTGCCGCCGGCGATTCCTTGGTGGGCGCGGCTCTCCGTGGGGATCCTGGCTCTGTTTCTTCCGTTGCTCTGCCTGGTAACCATCATTCTGCGGGTGGCATTCCGGGGGCAGACCCCGCGGATTCGTTACGCCTGGACGGGTTTTCTTTCCACACTCTTGATTATCAGCGGATTTTTGACATCGGCCGCATCGGTACTTTTGTTTTCATTTGGGTCGGTGCCCGCGATTGTGGCGACCGGGCTTTCTGAACTTGACGAACGCACGGACTTTCCTGCGCTACCTGCGAGCAAAGACCTGAGCGGCGCGGATGCTTCGTCGGAATTGAAACCGCTGGTGGCGGTGATTGCGCCGACAGCGCAGTCTTTTTTCAGCAAGCGAGAAGTGCTTTCCAATAGTTTTGGCGCCGGGCTTCTTCTTGAAGCAGACGATCAGGGATATTTGTTTGCGACCGCGCGACACGTCATCGGTTTGGGCAGTTGGAGCCTGAAAGAGCGGCACCGCGCAATGCTTTCTCTTTCTTCCGGAGTTTGGGCAGGAGCAGAGGTGATTGCGCGCCACACGAATCTGGATTTGGTGCTGATCTGGATTCCTCGCCACTCGGGTGCGGCAGAATTTGTGCAGCCGATCGCGACTCCGAAAGAAGGACAGACAATTTTTGTGATTGGCCATCCCGAAGGTTTGAAGTACACGCTAAGCACGGGAATTATTTCGCGAATGGAAAACAGCACGCTGCAAATTTCCGCGCCGGTGAGTCCCGGAAACAGCGGGGGGCCCGTGTACGACCTGCAGGGAAATTTGTTGGGAGTGGTCAGTTCAACGATGGACAAGAGTTATCAGCCGAATGCGGAGAATTTGAATTTTGCAGTTACGGCGCAGGCTCTACTGAAGCAAAGTGGCTGGGAATTCGCAAAGGATGGGCGCGAGCGTCTCGAAACGTATTTAAAGGCCGTCAGTGCGCAGCAGGACAAGACGAAAAGGTAATAAAGCCGTTTTTGAACTCAGGTTTGTAAGTACAACTTTTTCACCTCGGGGCCTGCAAGCCCTGAAACCCGCTAGGACCGGTAAACGATGGCCACGATCAACGTTACGGTGTACGACTCGACGGAAAACAAAAGAGTGCCGGTGGAGCTGCCAGACGATGCTCCGTGCAACAAGATTATCGTGGTGCTGATCCAGAAACTGCGGCTGCCGACGAACGGGCCGGACGGCGCGCCATTGAGCTACAAATTCCATCATAAAAATTCCGGGCGGCAAATCCAGGATTCGCAAACGCTCGCGGAGGCGGCAGTGAAGGATGGGGACATCCTGCGGCTGCAGCCGGAAATCACGGCTGGCTGAGGATGACTCCGCCGATTCCGGTACGCATCGGCGAGGAGGAAGTCCGTGAGGACCGGTTCAGCCGGTTCCGGCTGATTCCGTGGTGGGATCAGACGAAATTGCAATCCGCGCGAGTTTTGGTGATTGGCGCCGGCGCGCTGGGAAACGAAATCCTGAAAAATCTGATGCTGTTGGGATTCGAGCGAATCGTCGTAGTGGATCTGGACAAGATCGAAGAGTCGAATTTGTCGCGCACGATCTTGTACCGCAGCGGCGACGTCGGCTCGTTCAAAGCGGACGTCGCCGCGCGAAGCGCTGCAGCATTGGCGCCGCGTGCGAAGGTGAAGGCGCTGGTTGCGAACGTAGTGCAAAATTGCGGCCTCGGAATTTTTGCGTGGAGCGACGTGATCATCGCGGGACTTGACAATCGCGAGGCGCGACTGTGGATCAACCGCTGCGCGTGGAAAATGAATCGGCCGTGGATTGACGGTGCGATAGAAGGCATCAATGGAATTGCGCGCGTGTTCGTGGCCGGATCGGCACCGTGCTACGAATGCACGCTTGGCGAAACAGACTGGAAATTACTGGAACAGCGAATGTCCTGCAATTTGTTACTGCGTGAAGCGAACACGGAAGGAAAAATCGCCACGACGCCGACGATTTCTTCCGTGATTGCGGGAATCGAAGTACAGGAAGCGGTGAAACTTCTTCACGGACTGCCTACGCTGGCGAGCAGCGGCTTTGTTTTCGAAGGGCTGAATCACAGCTCGTACAAAGTTGAGTACACGGCCAATCCGGATTGCATGAGCCACTTCACGTTTGAAAGCGTGACGGAGCTGCCGCGGAAATCGAGCGAATGGACACTGGAGGATTTACGTCAGTGCGGCGCAATGGATTTGGGAACGCAAGATGTGGTGGTGGAGTTCAGCAGGGACATCGTGCACGAACTTGCGTGTCCTGAATGCGGAGCAAAGGAAGAGATTTTCGCGCCAGTCGGAAGCATTCGTTATGAACAAGGGCGCTGCCCGAGCGACGGGCAGATGCGCGTGGTGAAAACGATTCACAGCTACGACGGCTCGGAAAGTTTTGGCCAGCGCACGATCGACAAGCTCGGTCTTCCTTTGTTCGACGTGTTTACCGTGCGATCGGCGGACCAGGAAAAGGCGTACTTGATGGCCGGGGACAAAAGCGCAGTTTTGGGAGACGAGGTCTAGCTGACCGAGCGCGATGGCTAAACGGAAAACCGATCAGCGACAGCCGCGAGTGAGTATCGAAGGCGAAGTGCTTCGCCAAATCCGGCAGCACGCGCGCTCGAACAGCAAAACAGAAGTTTGCGGAGTGCTGATCGGCGCAGAAAATGGCAGCGGGGTGAGCATTTCCGCACGCATCCCCGGACTGAATGCGGCGCAAGCAGGGACTTATGTAACGTTCACGCAGGATACCTGGGAGCACATTTACAAGATCAAGGATAAGGAATATCCGGACGAACGCATCGTGGGTTGGTATCACTCGCACCCGGGGTTCGGTGTATTTCTATCGGATCACGATACGTTCATTCACAAGAATTTTTTCTCATCGGCGCTGCAGGTGGCCTGGGTGTACGACCCGCACAACGATGAAGAAGGTTGTTTCGGGTGGGCGGGAGAGCGGCTGGCGCGCGTTTCTGAAATTCGCGTGAAGGATGACAAGGGCGGCGAAGAAGCTGGTGAGACCGGAAAGCCCGAACCTGTCGGGGGAATCGACGAGAACGAAGAAATTGTGGAAACAGAAACAGAAGCCGGACCGCCAGTCTGGCTCAAGTGGACGTTAACCGTGACCTCGCATCTGCTGCTGCTTGCGCTGGGATTTGTCGCGGCATGGATTTTCTTTCCGCGGCCAATCATCGTTTTTGTCAATCCGTATAACGGCACGGCCATTGAAGCTCCCGCTGGCACACGAATTCATTCTGACGGCAGCGTCAGCGTACCAGGCCTACCCGACCTGCAGCCGCCATCCTTTGATCGAAATGCAAAGCCGTCCGTGCCGGGAAGCACACCGCAGCCGGCACCGCAGGCCCCCGCACCGAAGTCCGACGGCGGGAAGGATCAAAATGCCCCCAGAAAATAAAGACAAATCAATCAAGATCACGTTGGACGATCTGGCGAACGTTTCGATACCGGAAGCGGGAGCGCTTCTGCCGGCTGTACAAACGGCGGGCGGAGCCAAGGTGTATGGATCGATTAACGAAGCG
>QHYO01000770.1 GCA_003224135.1 Acidobacteriota bacterium
CCAATGCCAGGCAGTGAGCAGCATCGCCATCCGCCGGGACGCGGCGCATTCGTGAGCTCAGCGATCGAGATAATTCCTTCCACCGTCCTTCATCGAATCGTACGGCGCGATGCTGGGCCTTCTCGTGCGCTGATGTCTCCTGGCTCGCGAGCAAGCTGAGCATTCGATCTTTCAATGCATCGGCTTCCGGGTGCAGTTGGTTCAGCCAACCGGTCATGACATGTGTGTCGCGGAGATCGCCAAGTGATCGAAACAGTTTTCGCGCGCATCTGCGCATCTCTTGCCATTCCGGGTGGGGATCGATCTCTTCGATTGCCGCCGCAATGGACCGGCATCGCCTCAAGGCCACACGCAGGTCGTGCACGGCGTGCGCGTCAGGCTCTGAACGAAATTCGGAAAGTTCTTCGAGCGTTCTGTTCATCCAGAACGTCAGTCCACGGTGCTCAGACACAGCACCAGTCGGAAATGAAAAAGCGTGAGCCATTGGTTTTAGTGCCCGCTCCAGCTCGGACCGTCTGGAGCTTGACCGGGTTCCGATCCCTGGCAAGCGGGAAGCTTAGGGTAGCGCCGTGCTGAGCCCTCGTCCAGTTCACTGGGTCTAGAGTAGTAGACTCAAGCTGAGACCGGAAAGGAGCAGACTCCATGGACTCACCTCTTCAATTTGCCCGTGCCAACGTCGAACGGATTGTCGCCGCTCGATTGCCACTATCCGTAAGGGCGAAGGCGCTCGCGGAACTGATTCGATCTCTGCGTTCCTATCGCTGGGTTGGAATTTATGAAGTAGGGACGGAGTCGGTGTCCGCGATTGCATGGAGTGGCCCTGATGCTCCGGCCTATCCGGTTTTTCCCATCACGGGCGGGTTGACGTCCGCGGCCATTCGCGAAAGGAAGGCAATCATCGTCGGCGATGTGCGAACCGACCCGCGTTACCTCACCGCGCTAGGAAATACCCGCTCCGAAATGATCGTGCCGGTTCTCGATTCCGGCGGGAACAGAGTTATTGGAACGATTGACGTCGATAGCGAATTCGCAAACGCTTTCTCAGAGGATCACGCCGCGGAATGTGAAGAGTTCGCACGTTTGGCCCTGCCGCTTTGGACTCTTCCGTCTCCACCTGAATAGAGGACAAAGTGAGAACTGGATGGAGCATTGAGCACTACGCTCGCATTCCAGGAGTCCATGGCGAGTATGGCCGCGCGTTTGGTTGAATATCGCCGTTCGTGGTATTTTTACCTATTCCTGCCGGAGTGGCGGAATGGCAGACGCGGCGGACTCAAAATCCGTTGCCCGCAAGGGCGTGTGGGTTCGACTCCCTCCTCCGGCACCACATCGGATTTTTCAGCAATCCCTGCACGCGTTCACGTTAGGCGCTATCCCGAAGAAAACTGTTTTGTCCTTCATTGAATCGGTTTAATCTTACGCGCACGCCGTTTTACGCCTCCTTAGAAAGAGGACTCATGTCGCGCCGTATTTTCCTGCTGACCATGCTGCTCGTTTGTTTGCCGCTGGTGTCTAGATCGGTTCCACAAACGCCAAAGATGGCGTCAATCACGCAGCCGCTTGAACTGCTGCGCGGATGGGAAATTCAATCCTCCTGCGACGCGAAAGCCACGGGCGACAAGGTGTCTCAGCCCGGATTTGCCACAGTCGGCTGGCACAAGACCACCGTCCCCAACACCGTTGTCGGTACTCTCGTCGACGACAAAGCCTACCCGGAGCCAATGGTTGGCACCAATTTAAAGAATTTCACAGGCATGAATTATCCGAGCGTGAGTTTTTTTGCCAATCAGGACATGCCGGAAGGCAGCCCATTCCAATGCGCGTGGTGGTGGCGGAATGAATTTGATCTTCCCGCCGCGTTCGCGAGGAAAACCGTCAGTATTCACTTTCCCGGCATCAATTACCGCGCAAACGTTTGGTTCAACGGGCAAAAGATCGGTGACGCGAAGGAAGTGGCCGGCACGTATCGCATTTTCGAATTCGATTTGACGAAGCTTATAAAACCGGGCGCGTAGAACGTGATCGCTCTGGAAATCACCGCTCCCGCAAAGGAGGATCTCGGCATCACCTGGGTGGACTGGAATCCAACGCCTGGTGATAAGGACCTTGGCATCTGGAAAGAAGTCACTCTCACTGCCACCGGACCGGTCGCGATTCGCAATCCCTTTGTGAAATCGCAATTGAATTCTACGTTTACGGCAGCTGAACTGACGATCTCCGCCGATTTGCGCAACGACTCTGCCGCTGCTATCAAAGGTGTCTTTTCCGCCGATATCGGCGGAAAGGCGATAAAGCAGCCAGTTGAACTCGCCGCAGGAGAAACCAAGAATCTCCACTTTGATGCCGCGCAATTCGCGGCGCTCAAATTTTCGAATCCGAAACTCTGGTGGCCCTACACCATTGGGACTCCGTATCTCTACAAAGCACAGTTTCGCTTCGACGTTGGCGACGAAGTTTCCGATGCTGCCACGGTTACGTTCGGCATTCGCCAGGTCACGAGCGAGCTCACGGACAGGGGCCATCGGCTTTTCAAGATCAATGGCCGTCGCATTTTGATTCGCGGTGCCGCGTGGGCACCCGATATGTTTCTTCGTCCTATGTCGAAGAAACTCGATGCCGATCTTCACTATGTCAAGCACATGGGATTGAACACGGTTCGTCTTGAGGGGCGAATCGACCGCGACGAACTTTTCAACAAAGCGGATGAACTTGGCATCTTGTTGATGCCCGGTTGGACTTGCTGCGATGCCTGGGAAATGTGGGACAAATGGACACCCGAAATTCGTAAGGTTGCGGGCGCTTCGATGGCCGATCAGGCGCGCCGCCTACGCAATCACCCCAGCGTTTTTGTATGGTTTTATGGGAGCGATGGTCCACCGCCCGCCGACGTGGAAAAAATGTATCTTGCGATTTTGAGCGAAGCCGAATGGCCGAATCCTTCGGTTTCTTCCGCCAGCGA
>QHYO01000132.1 GCA_003224135.1 Acidobacteriota bacterium
ATCGCGTTTTCGATCATCACGCGCCAGCCGTCATCCACGCAGGCAAAGACTAAAACGGATGTGGGTATGATCGATATTTCTCCCTATATGCCAAAGCTTCCGCCCGGAGCGAAGCCAGCTGGCGGAGGCGGCGGTGCCAACGACCACACGACGGCTCCTGTGAACCGTGGCAAGTTGCCGAAGTTCCAATGGACGCAATTTACTCCACCACAGGTAAAGATCCAAAATCCGAATCCCAAGCTTCCTATGGACCCGTCTCTGCTGGGCCCGCCAGACTTGAAAGTTTCCAACATCAATGCCCCGACTTTCGGCGATCCACTGGCCAACGGCGTGAGCGAATCGCTTGGGCACGGGAATGGAACGGGCATCGGCAGTGGTTCTGGTGGCGGCCTGGGACCGGGTGAAGGCGGCGGTACAGGAGGCGGAGCATTCCGCGCCGGCGTGAATGGCGTTGGGATGCCGAGCTGCATTTATTGTCCCGATCCACAATATTCTGACGAAGCGCGCAAGGCGAAATATCAGGGCGTGGTCGTACTGATGGTGGTCATCACGCTCGATGGGCGCGCGACGAACATCCAGGTAGTCAAGAGCCCGGGCCTCGGACTTGACGAAAAAGCGATTGAAGCTGTTCGGCAGTGGAAGTTCCGGCCGGCCGTCGGCCCGAGCGGAAAGAGCGTTCCGACTCAGGTGCCTATCGAAGTCACTTTCCGTCTGTTCTAAGAACGGGTTTCGAATCGCAAGCAACCTTTTGAACTTCAAGCGGCTCCCAATGTGCGTTGGAGCCGCTTTTGTTTTGACCCGAAGCTGGACTCGATGCTGGAGATCTTGGATCGAGAGATGGATCCGACAGCAGAAAACGAGCGGCGATGGAGGTTGTGCGATGCCTGCTAGCCGCCTCGGCTTCGATTCAGTCCTTTCCCGACAGACGTCCTGTTTAAGGCGCATTCGCGAAAATTTGCAAAGTGTTTGGACGCGGCCACGCGTCGCGTTGGCTGTGCCCCGTTCGGCGGATGGCCTGCCCATTCATCTTTTGGATGAGAGAAGAGCAGGCCGGAATGCCAGAGCGCAATTCGGCTCGATCGGAGCGCATGCGATCATCTGTGGAGGGTAGATCTTAGCGGTGTGGCATCCGGCGGCAACAAACCTGGCCAAAAGGTCCGCTACCGGTGTTGAGACCTACCAATCGGTGGAATTTGCTGCGCCGAAATGGATGCGCGAAGCCGCCGTCGATTCCGCTGGAAAGCTTGGCACCGGCGGTGATCGCAACCCATTGCCGCCGACGGCTGGAGAATTCGCGCCGCCCTCGAAGATTGTGCTTTCGCCACCCAGATTGCCGGATGGCCGACCGCATCCTCTCGCAGTGCAAGTGACCACGTTTGACGCTGACGCACCGGATCTGTCTCCGCCCGTAAAGGATTTGGGACTGCCGTGGATGCCTGCAAGGAACAATTCCGCGGGACCCGGCACCCATGGCGTAGGAACACAGCCTGGAGGCGGAATGGGTAACGGTCCAGGCGACGGCTCAGGCCGGGGTGAGGGTTCGCAACCTTACGCGCGGGCGACTACGCAAGTTGTATGCCTGCGCTGCCCTGATCCTCTTTACTCCGATGAAGCTCGCCAGGCAAAAATGCAGGGGCCAGTGACCATGCGCGTGCTGGTTGGCCTCGATGGACGCGCCAGGGATATTCAAGTAACGCGTGGAATTGGACTCGGCTTGGACGAA